>LSSI01000094.1 GCA_001595945.1 Thermoplasmatales archaeon SM1-50 | reverse complement strand
CAAATCCCCAGGTATCTTGTCCATCGCCATCGTATTGTGTCCATGGTGGGAAATCCAGGGCAAAATCTGTGTAGTTTTCAAAATCATCCTCAAAAAGAGTTGATGTTGCAGGCTTTTCTAGAATATTATTGCTTGTTTGTCGGATTTGATTAGTCTTATCCATCGTACCTATTGTTTTTGTAGTTGCCGTTGCTGGCAAAACAAAAGCAAAGGTTAACACTAGGACGATAGCTGCCTTTCGTATATTCTTCTTTTTAATTTTCATAAGGTTATTCCCCTTAATTAATTAAATTATATTTGATTTATAATGGTATTTCATGAAATATTGTACGAAAAGTCATTTGTTCTTACTTTTATTTTCTATATGACAAAAAATAATGAATTCACAGGAAACTTATTTACCTAAGCTTAAATAATGCCGAATCCTGCATTTCAAGATTATCTATAAAACAATAAAGAGAAATTCTTTATATAGGATTTGCCGTGGTTCTATAAAAAATGAAATTCTTTTCGTATGCAACCAATTTTCTGGTGGGATACTGACTTTTACATAATATTTTTTTGTTCTGAAGAGGTTTGTATGAAGTTTAAATAGACAATCTCCTGTTTCATCTGTTTGCCCGTTATAAGAATAAAACAAACCTCTCACCGTGATGTTCGCCCCTTCATATGAACGAATACCCTCACCAGGTGCATAGGTAAGCACCCGGATAAGAAGATATCCTGTAAACCAAGGGGAATCAAGAGATCCTTGTTCATTATCATCTGGTATTTCTGTGGTGTTCTTGAGAACCAGTTGTTGTTCATTGTTTAAAGCTGCTAGTGATGTAGCTGGTAACACCAAAAGTGTCATCAAGACTATAAAGCAAAAATTAAATTGTTTTTTTTTCAGAGTTATCACCTACTCTTGTAATTTATAGGAGCTTCTTATATAAAAACCTACCTCTTCATAGCGTAATATTTAAGTTTAAGAAGCAGTTTCGGAATTAAAATATATGTAGAGGAGAGAGATAATGTCAAAACTAGGTCAAGCAAAAATATTAGGAGGAATCGGAGCTTTGTTATCGCTCTTAACAATTGTTCCAACCATAGGCTTCCTTCTTGGAATTGTCGGGCTAGTGCTCATCTTTATCGCAGTCAAATACATCGCAGATGAAACAAAAAATCATAATATTTTCCAAAACTACCTGATGAATTTCCTATTCAGCATTATTGCTATAGTCGCTATCATCGTTATCATGATTATGTCTTTTGGCGTATCGGGAGGGATGTCGTGGGTTAATAGTTTACAAGAACAAAACTTCACTGACCCAGGTGCATTCTGGAACTCTTTTGGTACACTCATAGGTGGATGCATCCTTGCCCTCTTCGTCGCATGGATACTGCTAATCATAAGTTCATTGTATCTTCGGAAAAGCTACAATAGCATCGCAGAACACACCAAGGTAGACCTATTTAAAACAACAGGACTTGTCTATTTCATAGGTGCTATTACACTGATCGTCATCATAGGGGTTTTTATAATTATCATAGCAAAAATACTAGAGATCGTTGCATTCTTCTCCTTACCAGAGACCCTTCCTGCGACGCCCGAACCTCCAAAAACTGAGACAACAGTAGAAACAGTATAATCTGAAAGGACTTTTCCTTTCTATTTATTTTTTTTAAAAACAACTTTTAGATAGTTCATTTATTTAAATGAAAAAATCCCCTTTCTGCTCCTATTGTTTGTTAGCGATAATTCTGTTAATAGAAGTTCAGAAAACTATTCTATGAATTCCTCACTAAACAACATAGGCTCTGTAGCTGCTTGCATCATTTCTTTTCCTTTTTCATACTGGGAGGAAAGGAATCAAGGCGAGGGGGAAGAAGAATGAACAAACAAAGACTTTCCTCTGCGTCTCACTTCTTCTGACTTCCGTTAACAGAAAGAAAGAATGTTAGGAGGCAATATAAATAGAATGACATCGCCTTTCCTCCTTTTCCCATTAGTTTAAAACTGAAAAGTATTTTTAAAACTTTCTTCTATTTATTGTAACATTTGTAAAAAAAAATTGAATTATTGTCTTTTTATTATATTACAATTGTAACAATACTATAAGATTAACTTTCAACTTTTCGGTTTAATATGATATACTTTTTTCATCAAAAAGCAATTTTCAAATAAATCTTTTTAATAATTCCCTCTACTTGCTGACATTCACAGTCATTAAACGATTTTAATGCGGGGTAGTACAAAAACTTACAAGATATATAAAATAACATTATGTAATTACCATAAAAAAATAAGGAGAAGGCTTACATGAAAATACTTATTACTGGAATAACAGGGTTTCTTGGGACACACCTTGCACGATATCTTCTCAGAACACCTAACTACGAGTTTGTTGATACATATAGAAATAAAAAAAATCAGAAGAGTTTGAAAAAAAGGAATAGAGATGAGAAAAGCAGACCTGCTCAAACCGGAGACTCTAACCGCAAAGTATGTTGATGTGGTTGTTCATCTCGCGGCATTGATTCGATTTCATGACACTTGGGAACGATTGTACGCCCATAATGGACTCCCTACACAATTGAATGCAAAAGACGCTCTGCATCATAATATACAACATTTCATCTATGGCAGCTCGACAGAGACAATCGGCCTGGTAACAACCATTCCTGGCGACGAGGCAAGCCTCTATTGACCAACCTATGACTATGGGAAAAGCAAACAGCACGCTGAGATCTGGTTAAAAGAAAAACAATATACAACAAATCTTCCTTTAAACATTCTTAGACCAACTGGAATATAAGGATCAGGTGATGTCTATGTCTCTTTATTAACCGTTCGAACAGTCGCATATAAAAAATTACGTTTCTTACCCGGAAAAGGATACACTTACATTCATTTCAGTTATGTCAAGGATGTAGCCCAAGGGATCAGAAAAATAATTGAAAAACTCAAACAAACCATTGGAGAAACCTTCACCCTTGCAAGCGATGAATACACAACATGTAAGGAAATATTTACCATAATTGCGGCATTGTTAGGCGTACCGCCACCCACCTGATTCATTCCTCTAAGCCTAGCAAAGGCTTTTCTTTCTGTTGTCCAATGGAACAATAATAGAAAAGTGATTGACGACTTCATGATACACACCTCACTAATTGATTCAATGAAAACAAAAAGGGTGTAAAGTAATGCAAAAGCAAAAAAGATTTGAGGGTTTACCACGCTACCGGCATCAAGAAAGCATGGAAATATCAATTGAATCGTACAAAGAAAAAAACTTATTTTAGAATGGTGCTAAAGAAAAAAAAAGGGATCGGAGGGGTTTAAATCTAAGTAATATTTGTGAAGATGAAAAATTAAATCTCTTCTTTTATTATAATTACATTAGCGGTAATGGCAGAGATTTGAGTCCTACCTAAACCGAAATATATCCCGGTCGATACGATTTAAGATGCATCGATAGCCAAATGATCGATTGTCCCAGAGATGGTTTTATTGATTTGTCAGAATTGACCATCTCATACCTCAAGTGTACAATTCACCTCTTCTGTATCAGCAGGTCCTTAGATTGATAAAATTGCTGATACACTCCTGCTAATATCCTGATCATCAATGATTTTGGTATGCACTTCTCTTCTTTCTTTAGACAGTTTAATTAACCAGACGTCACTAGCTTCGTCTAGATATGAGACGGTGTAGCCTGTAATGATATTATCACCATCAACGTTTTGTAGCTAAAGTACCCTCGATCCCCCGATTTGTTCTTGTCGATATGCTCACTCCATTTTTCATTACCAATCCCATCTGTTTTAACAACATACACATTAGGCATAAACGAGGGAAAATCAGTATAATCACTAGTTCCTATTGATTGTGTCCCTCCTTCTTTAGTCGTAAGTCACCCAAATATCTCTTGCTTTGCATAATGCAAATATATGAGGCGGGTCGTTTTCAAAGATCAAAGATTTTTCTCCCCAGAACAACAAACCTTTAGCCCCAAAAATCTGTATAACTATATTTTCATGGCCGAAATAAAAACCGATTTTTGGAGGTAGGATAAGAGCAAATATTTTTTCTCCTTCACCATGGTGAACTTGGATTATGACTCGCCTATTAAAGATACATTTCATGCCAAGTAACCACAGTAAAGTTGAGGAAACGGTGTTGGATTTGCCAACGACTAGAATCACACTATCGGTGAAATAATCTGTTGTTGCTTGCACAACAGGCACTAGGTTCATCAGAAACAAACAGATGATAACAAAAAGAAGCCCAAGTAACCTGTATCTTATTTTCATGTTCTTTCATGCTCCATAAGGAAATTCAACGCATCAGGAAAACAAACTCTTATCTTCTTCCTCATTTCTTCCTCCTTATGTGATGCTAATGCATGTCATATATTAATATGTTTTGCTAAAAAAAGGAAAAAAACCCAGCTAGTGGGAACTAAGTACATCAATGGCATATCCAAAGAAATACGTCGTATTATCGAAAGGGTACAGCATCAAACCAGAATACCCCCTAAATATCACACCTCTACTAAGATTTTCATTTACTCTTCCAAGCAAACCAACAGAACGCAGTGCAACGTCGTAACCAAGGATGATCATATAATTAGATGCTCGAATAGGATTCGCATTCCAAATATAAAGCCCACGTTCTGCCAGGGTGTTTGCTAACGGCTGATTTCCTAGAAGCGATGCGAAAAACGCCGGCAGCAACCCAAGCAAAAGCAACAGACCAAACGGAAGAATCACCGGGCTATGATCATAATCAGGGATTTTCGTCGCAACAGCAGATAAAAAACAAAACACATTCCGTAACTTTGGATTGAAATGCTCATAATATCTCTTATCACCTCCGTTATGACCCTCGATTCCAATCAAACGAGACATCTTTGAATTTTCAAAAGACCCACACATTACTTGATGTGCCTGTGCAACACTTATTTCCTTTGGTAACAAACCATACGCATTGATCTGTGCTACGGCTTCCATAAACAACGATACGGCTTCCTGTCGGCTTCCTATCCTTTGGAACCGTGCCTGCAGATCTACAAGACACCGCTCTAATTGCTCATACTGTTGTCTTGTGAGAGATACCGAATGTATACCAAATCCTTTCATACCACATATTTGTGCGGATACCTCAACTTTTTCATCTACGATTATTCCAAAAGCAATAATGTTCTTGCCATACGACGCGATGGCAATACAAATGCATAAGAAGATGACAGCAACCGCCCAGCATTTTTTTTGAAAAAGACGTCTGTTCACACTTAATTTTCTCCTCTTATAGAACAAATAGTCAGTATATATTTATTTCTATAAAAAACAAAGATTCCCATCACAGTACCATATAATTTATCTCTAGCTGTTCAACTACGGGATTTCTACCAACAGAAACCTATTTAAAAGAATAAAAGAATTTCAAGACGAACAAAAGACGAGGAACGAAAGTTTCAAAGCCCGTCTTTGAAATAATTTGTTTTCACTCTTTTGTAAAAAAAACTCCGACATATGTAAGGAGGAACAACACTCATGAAAGGAACAATAAAATGGTATAATGCACGTAAGGGCTATGGATTTATCCTTGGCGAAGATGGAAAAGATATATTCCTTCACCGAACAGCAGTACCAGCTGAAATGCGCCTTAACGAAGGCGATAAAGTTGAGTACGAAATTGAAGACAGCGAAAGAGGACCAAAAGCAATCAACATAAAAAAAGGCTAAAAATAGTAAACAATAACGCTAAATTTTTTTTCAAAATCTTTTTCCTAAATATTCAAAAACGTATCCAAAAAAGCGACAAGCATACCCCTATGTCATTTCTTACAGAATCTTTATCCTTCGCAAAGCAGATATCGCACAAAGAATCCCTCTTAGAGATTCTCTTCCCACAAAGACGGCACGGTCCATATCTGACTCGTTTAACCCCCATCACAATCTCATAATGCTCGGTAATCCAATGGAACATTAATTTATCACGGTGAATCCGTTGTTTCATAAAGCCAACTCTTTGTAAAACAATGAAAATCCTTATTGCTTCTAAAATGTTTCATCGTTTACAATAACTTAGAATCGAAGAAAACATAAACACCAAAAAGCATTCCCTCTCATGAAAATGTTTATTACCGGTGGTGCCGGATTCATTGGAAGCCATCTTGCTGACACCCTTCTAAAAGACGGTCATTCGGTCACCGTCTATGACAACCTCAGCTCAGGAGACAAACGATTCATAGAACACAACCTCCAAGACAAAAAATTTATTTTCATTAAAGCAGATCTTCTTAACCTTCCAGAAATAAAAAAGGAGATTAAAGATTATGATGTCGTGTTCCATCTCGCTGCAAACCCACATGTCAGGCTTGGGGAGACACAGACCGACCTTGACGTCAACCAAGGTATACTAGCTACCTACAACGTCCTTGAGGCAATGCGACATGCAGACATCAAAAAAATCGTTTTCTCCTCAAGCTCTGTTGTTTACGGCGAAACAAACGAACCCTCTCTTCCTGAGACCTACGGACCAACTCTCCCCATCTCCCTTTACGGAGCAGGGAAACTTGGGGCAGAAGGGCTTATCAGCGCTTTCTGCGGCACCTTTGATTTCCAGACTTGGATATACCGGTTCGCCAATGTCGTTGGAGCACGAGGCACTCATGGTGTGATCGTCGACTTCATCGACAAACTTAAAAAAAACCCAAGGCAACTGGAAATCCTTGGTGACGGCAAACAATGTAAACCCTACCTCTATGTAAGCGACTGCGTCAGTGGTATCCTCTTTGGATTTACCCACTTCCATGACAGGGTAAACCTCTTTAATCTCAGTTGCGATTCCACAACCACAGTCACACGCATCGCAGAAATGGTTACAGAAGAAATGGGACTGGAAAATGTCACCTTCAACTATACCGGTGGAATACGTGGTTGGAAAGGTGACGTCCCAAGGTTCCAACTTGATGCAACAAAGATAACTACACTTGGTTGGAATGCGACCCTTTCCTCAGATGAAGCTGTCAGAAGAGCCATCAGAGATGTATTGCACGCCAAGCTTTAAAAGAACAACAAAGTTTTCCATTTATCACTATGAACATCTCCATCATTGGAACTGGATATGTCGGGCTTGTCACCGGCGCTTGTTTTGCAGAACTAGGTCATACCGTCATATGCGTTGATATCGACCCTGAGAAAATACAAAAAATAAACAATCAAATCGCACCGATTTACGAACGGGGTTTAGAACAACTTCTCAAAATTCATAAAGATAAAATTTCTGCGACAACAGATAATTACAGCGCTCTTATAAACACCGACGTGACCTTCCTATGCGTCGGCACACCATCAAGAAAAGATGGCTCTCTTGAGATTTCATATCTAGAAGAAGCAACTAAAGAAATCTCAAGCATTCTAAAACAGAAACAGACATGGCATCTCGTCGTGGTGAAAAGTACGGTCCTTCCAGGAACCACACAGGACATCGTTCTGCCTCTCCTCGAACAACACACAAGGAAAAAAGTTGGCATTGACATCGGACTTGCTATGAATCCAGAGTTCCTCAAGGAAGGTGTCGCGATACAAGATTTCCTTGAACCAGACCGTATCGTCATTGGCTTCTACGACGAACGAAGCAGAACCACCCTCCGAGAACTCTACAAGGATTTCTCCTGCCCAATTCTTGAGACATCTTTATCCGCAGCAGAGATGATTAAATACGCAAGTAACACGTTCCTCGCAACAAAGATAAGTTTCATCAACGAAATAGGAAATATGTGCAAAAAACTTGGAATCGACACCTATGATGTCGCAGAGGGCATGGGACTAGATAAACGAATTGGACGAGCATTCCTTAACTCGGGCATTGGTTGGGGGGGCAGTTGTTTTCCAAAAGATGTTGACGCCCTCATTGCCTGGGCAAAAGAAATCAAACAACCTTCAAGGATCATAGAACAGACAAAAGCAGTCAACATCGACCAACCACATAAACTCATTAAAATCCTACAAAAACACCTACCACGGTTAGAAGGAAAAACCATAGGAATCCTAGGACTTTCTTTCAAACCAGACACCGATGATATCAGAGAAAGCAGAGCTATACCTATCATCAAAGAACTCCTAAAAAGTAACGCACGCATCAAAGCCTACGACCCTAAAGCAATGAAGAATTTTAAAAAACTATTCCCCACCATAGAATACTGCCACAAAGCAACTGATGTTCTCTGCTCAGATGCCGTTCTCATTACCACAAAATGGAAAGAGTTTACTACCTTGAATTACGAGGGAAAACTTGTCATCGATGGAAGAAGAATTATCCAAGCAAAAAACGCAAAAATATACGAAGGAGTATGTTGGTAACATGCGCATAAAAAAAGCAGTCATCCCTGCAGCTGGACTAGGAACACGGTTCCTACCGGTCACTAAGTCCATGCCAAAAGAAATGCTGCCGATTATCGACACGCCAGCGATTCACTACGTCGTCAAAGAGGCTGTGGAAGCAGATCTTGATGACATTATTATTATCACAGGACGAGGGAAACGGGCTGTTGAAGATTATTTTGATGAATCACCAGAGATGGAGATGCATCTTGCTGAACATAAAAAAAACGACCTTCTCAACGCAATCAAGGAAATTTCATCAATGGCAGATGTCCATTATATTAGACAGAAGGAACCAAAAGGCTTACCGGATGCCATCCTTGCTGCTGAAAAACACATTGGAAATGAACCCTTCGCGGTCCTCTTAGGAGATGATATCATTATCTCTGAGATACCCTGCACCAAACAGCTCATCAATGTCTACATCAGGTATCAGTCTTCTGTCCTAGCTCTACAAGATATCCCAAGGGAAAAAATCAACAGATACGGGGCAATAAAGACAACAATGCTGACATCTTCTGAAAATGACGTCTATCAGGTCGAGCATATCGTCGAAAAACCAGATATCACTACAGCCCCATCAACATTGGCTTCTATAGGGAGATACGTGTTCACACCAGAGATTTTCGATGCTATGAAACGCACAAAACCTGGTGTGAACAATGAGTTGCAAATCGCAGATTCCATCAATCTTCTATGCGAGTCGCAGAAAGTCTACGCATATGCCTTCAAAGGGACCCGTTATGACATTGGCGATAAACTAGGCTATATTCAGGCAATTGTGGATTTCTCACTTTCAAACGAGGAACTCAAATCAAAGGTTACTGATTATCTGAGGAGCCTTTCACTCTAGAGATATGGAAGGAAACGAAGACCTTACTTATGAACGAAAGTTTTGATATGATCCACAACATACGACCGCTGTTTTTCTGTTAGCTCAGGGTACATCGGAATGGAGACAATTTCAGAGGCAAGCCGCTCAGAGACTGGAAACTGTCCTTCTTTGAACCCAAGGGATCTGTATGCTGGTTGCAGATGCAACGGGATTGGATAATGGATACCGCACTCGATCCCCTGATTTTTTAGATAGGTCATTAGCATATCCCGCTGCCCCACACGAACTACATACATATAATACACATGTTTTGCCTCCTTCGCCTCCGTCATTCTCCCTATGTTCGAAGGTAGATTTCTATCATAATAGGATGCATGTTCCCTTCGTAAATCGGTCCATCGTTGCAGATGAGTTAGTTTAACATCCAGTATCGCAGC
>LSSI01000093.1 GCA_001595945.1 Thermoplasmatales archaeon SM1-50 | reverse complement strand
CCACGTTTGCGAATATACCGACGCATCGGTAAGATTTGATTCTTCTTACAATAGTCACGGATTCGACACGTTTCACACGTTTCTTTCACACAACCACCTCTTTATAACGCCATTCAACAAGCATCAAAGGATTCTTATCTTACCATTTGATATAGGGAGCTGTGAAAATAAAAACACGAAACGATATTCTAAGAAATATCATACGGGATGGAAAAAAACATCCAAAAGGATGGCATGCAGCATTTGGGAGGGACTCTATATTATTCTCTCATGACTGTTATATCTTTCATCCAAACATCGGCATCTACCTTTTAAAAGAGTATAACAAAAACCCTTTCGAAATCAAAGGGTTGGGATCAAAACTCGCGAGACGCATCGACGAAGACATTCAAGAACAAATGATAAAAAAATCCGGTGACTTTGGCATCGTCCAAGGAGACATCAGAAAGATCGTTGGGAACATCCAAAGAGGAATTCCTCCCCAACAGATCCTTACTAGTGCACTACAGGGGGAAGATCTTGGCATTACAATCCCAGTTCAAGGACATGCATCAACATCTAAAGATACTTTTCATTCTTTGAAAAACACATTTTCCCCAAAACAAAAAAAACTGGAGATCCATCTTGAAAAAATGATCTCAGATGATAGACTTTTTAATTCCTATGAATAATGTTCTCGTAAGACCTCTTGAATCTGCTTCGTAGCCTTTTTGCGTTTTTCTTGAAGATCAAGCAGGAGTCGTTCCATTTGTTCTGCGGCTCGTTTTTTGCATATACCGCACATCAATTCCCCTTTCGTACATGACATATAAATTCCTTTCAGTTCATTATCATCCTCGATAAGATGGTATAAGAACAACTCATAGATCACGCATTCATCAGGTTTCCCCCCCGTTTTCCTTTGTTCCTGTAGGCTTACAGCTCCACCGGTTTTCGCATTCATAATCTTCTTTTCCGCCTCCTGCGGAGTGTCAGTTAAGAAGATTGCACTTTCAGGTTTGGATGACGACATCTTCTCCCCTGTAAGACCGGTGATGAACCTATGATAGGTAGACGATGGCTGTAGGAATCCATATCCATGAAATGATGGTTCTATATGAGCGAGCGCTTCATCGATAGAAAGGACATCGTTTTCTTTTGCTGTGTTGATATAAATTGCTTTGTAATCCGTGATACGCTTCAAATCAGTAAACTGCAGTGTATGCAAGGTCTTTTCAGCAGCATCAAGCAATTCTTTTACATTCGTATCAACTTTGACAAAAACCCCGATTTTATCGTCTTTTGTCATAGTTACGTTGTAGAGACGATGAGCTTGGGCGATATCTCTGCTTAATCTAATATGTGGATCCTGGTCAACACCAACAGGAACAAGTGTCGGCCGGATGCCCCCGTAATTCTCAAGCTGTACATGAAGGATATCCCCAGTTTGAACCAACGGGGAGAAGATATGTGCCATATTCGTCGATCCCCCAAACCCATACGTTGCAACCATCTGTGACCAATTCACTTTTTTTCCAAGTAGAAACGCCAGATCTTTTACATCCTGATGCTTGGATTGAAAGTAAAAATGACTGCGTTTTGGGTCCAACCCAAGGGCGATGTAGTTTGCAATATATTCATTCATTGCAAGATGCTTTGTTTCTTCTAGACTATACCCCCTTGTTGCGTACGCCTCTATGTCCGCAACTGCAATAAAGATATCTGCGCCTAGACTTTGATAGTATAAGACCTCATCGATGACCATCTTATGACCTAAGTGCATACGTCCAGATGGCATCAAGCCTGTGAGTATCGCCCAGGATTTCTTTTTCAGAATCGCTTCGCGGATCGTCTCAAAATCACGATGACCAAACACAACCCCACGTCGTAACAATCGATGTGGATGTGGCAGGTCACTCCAGAGATCCTCAGAAAATTCCTGAATCCCAAATTCATCACGCAACCGTGCGTAATCCTGGTAGGTTGTCGAACTCCATGGATCTATCTTCATAGGTTTTCTATCTCCAAATCAGGTTTCCTTACAAAAACTTACCGTTATTCGCGAGGATCACAGGACGATTCCTGGAGAAAAAAATTTTTATGATTATATAAGATGTACGAAAAGGAAATACATTATATCATTTCAATGAATAGATGGAGTTGAAATAAATAATAATATATATTAAAAATAAGTAGACACCTCTAATATCTTCTTGTGAATTGCATTTTTTGCTAGTATTTTTTTCGATATTCAAATATTACGCCTATTGCAACGACTTTTGTGATACCTGCACCTATTCCAACTGAAAGAAAAAGTGCTGTTTCTTTAACTAAACAACCAATAAAAATCCCTAATAATGATCAAAGTGTAAAACTAAAAGCAACTCCCATTATCATTTTATTCATAGTTCTAACTAATATGCTTGTTAGTTATATTTTTTATTTAATTGTTTTATAAAAAATTTGTCCAAAAGAATTCGAATCAGATTTTTTTCTTATATATTAAATATTTTATTTTATATTTACAAAACTAGAGATTTGAATCTCTGGGAACCGATACTACAAACACATTAGGGATGCTTCAAAAGAATCGTATTGATGCTTTTAGATGATTATAAAGATGGTTTCTGTCCTAAAGATTAGTATACCACAAGTGGGTCATTTACGAATCCGTAATATTCTTGTCTTTATTGGAGGAGGTTAACCATATTGAAGAAAAAACATAACTTTATATCATATGGTTTCATTACGACCTTTAGGGGTATACAAGTGGAGTTTTTTCCATGATCCAGCATTGTTCGCTTTGTGGTACAAGTCTTCTACCCGCTGATGAGGAGGGTTTATGCCATCTTTGTAAGATGTCCATTATTTTTAATGAAGAGACCTTCCCCGAAGTTGATGACTGTGCCGCATAGCATGTCATTGTGTATAAAAAAATACTCTTTGTGGCATAATTGATATAAAATAAGATGCCATCGTCCTTCTCATAGCCTATGGATCCTGATTTACAGAAAATCCTTCAGAGACAGCATTACGCGATTATCGGAAAACACTCAGGGGTGAAACTGTGCCATTGGGTAAAACAAAGCCTTCTATTTGGCAGGCAATGTTACAAACAAACTTTTTATGGTATCAATTCACATCGATGCCTGCAGATGACCCCTGCAATAACCCATTGTACACAAATGTGCCTGTTCTGCTGGCGTTTTCAAAATTTTACCGAAAAAGAGTTACATGACATTGATGAACCTGAATATATTTTGAACCATGCGATAGAGGCACAAAAAACTCTTCTAACGGGATTCAAAGGTGATCCCCGTTGTGATCAAAAAAAATGGAGGGAGGCAAACGAACCAAACATGCTTGCTTGTTCTCTTTCTGGTGAACCAACATTGTACCCCCGGCTTGGAGAATTCTTTGAACTATGCCATCATAAAGGCATCACAACATTCCTTGTAACGAATGGAACAAACCCTGAGGCTTTTGAAAAACTTGACACCTTGCCAACACAACTTTTTGTATCAATTGTAGCCCCAACCAAAGAAATCTATAAGAAACTGTGCGCCCCGTTAATTTCAAACGGATGGGAGAAAATACAGCAGACATTAGCACTCCTACCTTCTCTTAATACGCGGATCGTGATTCGTCATACGCTAGTCCATGGGTGGAATATGGATGAAAAACATGTTGACGCATATGCTAGACTTGATGCACAAGCATCACCGTTGTTTATTGAACCAAAGGGATATGTTTTTGTCGGTTCATCAAGAAAACGCCTTCATTTTTCTAATATGCCCCGCCACGATCAGATAAGAGATTTTGGGCAGAAACTTGCAGAAAGACTTGGGTACGAACAGGTCATGGAAAAAAATGATTCGCTGGTTGTCTTACTTTCTTCAAAATCCACAAACAATAAGTAAAATGAAAAAGAAAAAACAACAAAGATTAGAATTTTCCACGTAATTTACGGCGTTGCACTTTCACGCCACTTGGAGAAACCACCATGAGATTGTTGCCAATCCCTGCAACATCACCACCGATGTCATCAGTGGTTCTCTTTAACTCATTAGTGATTCTTTTAAGCAACACCTCTTGATCAGAAATTGCAGCAAAATCAAGGATAAGCACGTTTCCACCATAGACAAAATCCGTTAACTCCTTTAAATCTTCATACCGTTGAATCTCACCAATGGCAACATGCATCCGTGCACCAGCCGTACTTCTGACTTGTGCATCTGCATATTTCTCAAGATCAATATAACCCTCTGTTGTTGCTGTTTTTTTCTCACCAAAAATTTTACTTGTTATTCCCATTCTGACACACTACTCCTAATTTTTGCCCGTATTCTAAAATATATTTCGCTTTATAAACATTTGTAAAGTGCAATAATTACCGATTTTCCTTGAATTATGATTCTATCAAATGTTGTTTGTATGTTCTAGGTAAAAAAGGAGCAATATATAGGAAAATCATAGAAAAATGTTTCACTGAAACAAGGAAACAGAGTATTACATCATAAGAAATTCATCTCTTGATCATACTTATCAATAATTTAAATTCTTCAAAGATATGAAACAATAACTTTTTTTATAGTATTATATATCCATAATCACAAGAATAATAGTGAGATTTATGCTTTATTATATCCATGGTTATCAATCAAGTCCCCAGGGAGAAAAAGCAGCCCTACTTAAGAAAACCATACAAGCTATACCAATAACTTATAGAGACGGCAATGCAGAAGACCTTATTATTTCTCACTGTCTAAAACGTATTGGAACGGTTATTCAAGACGATTCCCATGTGATATTAATCGGCTCGTCTCTTGGAGGATTCCTTGCAGCGTCCACTGCTCTTACACACTCAAATGTCAAAAAACTCATCCTTCTGAACCCTGCTATCGCCCCACTAAACATCGATTTAAACACGATAGAAAGCATGCCCTTACGGATTTTAGAAGATATGAGAGAGCAAAGATTCTTCACTGAGAAGATTACTGCAAGTATTACAATCATTCGAGGAATACAGGATGATGTTGTTCCATACCAATGGATTTTATCTTTTGCCAAGGCACAAAACGCAACAATAAAATTCTATGACGACGATCATCGGTTCTCAAAAAACCTCAAAAACCTCCCAAGAATCATCGCTGAACTTTTACAATAGTAATTAATATGATTTATTTAGTGGGAAAGTGTCCATAACCGATCACCTACATAATGCACCGTCTTTACTGCTTTCCCTTGTTTTTTGGTTTTCATCTCCTCTCCACTCATTAAAGCGACACCAACCGCTAACGACTTATGATACTTCTCATCACAGATCCATACCAAATCTTCTTTCTGAATTGATTCATCAGCATCGGTAATTCCTGGAGCCATCACATCCGCTCCTTTGGTAACAAAACCAACCGCGCCCATATCCACGACTACGAAATTTGTTTTCGGCTGATATTTTGCTATACCTTGAAGCGTAAAAACAAATTTATTATTATAGATCATAAAATCGATGCTATCGTTAATAAGCAGGACGGTAAATTCTTCAAGAGTCCCAATATCTATAGCAGCTTTTTCATCAAAAAAATCACTATGAAACCTTGTTTTCAAATCTAAAGCTAGTTCCTTAACCTCCCGTTCTTTCAGACGATGTCTGTTCTTTATTTTCATAGCCATGTAAAAGATATTCAAATTACCGTTTTAATAATTAACCTGAGCAGAAAAGCCCAAACTGTTATAAATGTTATTTGTATTTCGTCTCTCCTAGGTAACCGCTATGGAAAAGCCATTAAAACTCCTACATGCAAGTTTAAACGCGAGAGTTATTGTAGAACTACGGGGCGGGGTTGAATACCAAGGAATTCTTGACGGCTATGATGTTCCTCATATGAACCTTGTGTTAAAAAATACTGATGAAATCATCCGTGCCGATAAAAAAGCGAAGCATGACAAACTCATAGTACGAGGGGACAATATCATTTATATATCACCTTAGAATAAAGGGTATCTACTATGACAAAAGGAACAACGAGTAGAGCCGGTGGAAAAACCACCCATATCGCATGCCGACGTTGCGGTAGACATTCTTTCCATGTGCAGAAGAGACGTTGTGCATTCTGTGGTTATGGAGAGACTAGTAAGCTACGACATTACAATTGGGTACGGGAAAAGAAATAGTTAGCTACTATCTTATTTTTCTTCCTTTGCATATTTTAGTGACTTTTTGTATTTTTTCACATTCATATTTTTTTCTACTCTATTTTAAAAATCAGATATAAGGGATATTAAAATCTAACATCAAAATGGAATATACGATATACAAGCTAGTATCTTTTTTAAAAGATTATAAAATGTTATCAAAAACTCTTGTTTTCATATTAAAAAAAGAAATTATTTGCGGGATTTTCTCCCGCTTTTTTTGGTTTAGTTCGATTGTTTAAGGAAAAATTACCTTATCGATGACATGGATAACGCCGTTACTGCATTCAATATCTGGTGAGATCACCATGGCATCATCATTGACATAAACCTTCCCATCGTCTATGGTAATGGTTATTGTTGTTCCTTCAACTGTTGTCACTGTCATATTGTTACTTAGATCGGAAGACATAATCTTCCCTGAGACGACGTGGTAGGTGAGTATCTTTGTCAGATTCGCGGTGTCATTGTCTACTAGGTTTGCGAGAAATACGGGGTCTAGGGCTGCAAATGCAGTATCGGTTGGGGCAAATACGGTGAACTGAGCGTTTTCATCGCTTAATGTTTCATCGAGGTCTGCGGCAACGATTGCAGTGACTAATGTCTCAAAATCAGCATTCTCGATCGCAGTCTCAACTATATTGTCCTTCGGAATGATTACCGCGTTAATAACATGGATGACTCCGTTGCTACAAGTAATATCTGCAGTGGTGACCATCGCATTATCAACATATACATTTCCATTCTCAATCGCAATTGTGATATATTTTCCTTGAACCGTTTTCACACGCATACCATCGCTTAGGTCAGTGGACATCTTCTTGCCTGAGACGACGTGGTAGGTGAGTATCTTTGTCAGATTCGCGGTGTCATTGTCTACTAGGTTTGCGAGAAATTCGGGGTCTAGGGCTGCAAATGCAGTATCGGTTGGGGCAAATACGGTGAACTGAGCGTTTTCATCGCTTAATGTTTCATCAAGGTCTGCGGCAACGATTGCAGTGACTAATGTCTCAAAATCAGGATCTGCTGATGCCGTATCTACGATATTTTTCACTTCTGGTTCCTTTTGTTCCTCGACACATCCACTGAGTGCTCCTACACTCAGTAGTATACAGAGTATTACTGCGATGACACCTGCCTTTTTATTTTTTTTATATATACTCCCCATGATTATCTATCCTCGTTATCAACCTTCTCTTAGGAAAGTTATAGCAGAATGTTCTTTATTCTTTAATAACTTTTTGATTTTCTGATTTTCTCAAAATTAACAGAAGAATATTTTTAAAAAACACGTCTTTATCACAACATCCTCTGAAGTTTTTCTTTCGTGTACCCAAAGGGAATCAGAAGACTTTCTGCACATTTCGCAAGCTGGCGGAGGTAATACCCCCTATCAATATCTTCAGTTCCCTGCATCATTTCGGCAAGACAGACCCGTTTTTTGTAATTCCTAGAAGATTCATCGATGACCATATAGCGAACCGATTGACCTGGTCTGATAGGAACACCAAGGTCCTGCAGCTGCAGCAATGCTGCCTTAGGCAGCGTGTTGACTTTATACGTCACGACATCCCTTGAGATTGTTGTCGTACACACAAGATCTTTATGATTCACTGCTCCGTCCCGCAGCGCTGCTGCACATCCTCTGAGTACCTCGATGGAGTCTGGGATCAACTCATGAAATTTCATCTTGGTACGAGCCTGTTTAAAAACATCTAGCATCCCCTGCTGAGCATTTTTCAGGAAAATAGGAGTGTTGTGCTGCCGCAGTTCCATGCCGCGTGCCTTTACCCTCCCATTCTCAAATACCCCATAGTACCTAGTTAAAGCACCGACACCGGTTGCTTTACTTGGGAGAAACACAATCCATTGGTAGCGACCTTCCACATCCATGCGAATCCCGGTGCGATAGCCGATTATGCGAGAGAGACGAAACGGGCTGATACACCCTGGGTGGCCTTTGACCCATAGCGAGTCAACAATACCATGGATTATCTCATAGCCTGACTGCTGGGCGACCTCAGATGCGGTCAGCAAGATATCACGGCTGAACGCAGTGATGCTCTCATGACATTCGATGCGACCATACCGTGCGTTCCGATATCCAGTGTAACCGAAACAGACTACAAGGACCCATTTCCATGCGTTCTGCAGTTCCGTGTAGACCGCCGAATCGTACCGGGTGTTTTTCGCACGTGCCTTGAAACAGAACCTGCGATGTAAAATCGGCTCGAGGACCTCCGGGAGCAGTCCTTTTTGCCTACCGCAGATATGATATCCTAATTGAGGCACACGCCTAGTGGAGCCAGGGCAGCAGGAACATAGCAGTGTTTCTGGGCTGATGTTATGCACGACCATGATTGTAGGGTATAACGAGGCGTAATCCAGCTCCACCACATCCTCATGAAGACCGACCACTGGATCAAGGACAAGGCCGCCTCGATCCGCGATAAGCAAACCCTCTGCAGTCTTCCAGTTCTCCGGCATGTTCTTCTTCCAGGGGACCAGATATCCTTTTGCCGTCGCAACATTGATTTCAATTTGACTGATAGCAGTCCCTGGACCAAGCCGTGAGAGCAGCTGTAGGGGGATGTTTGCGCATCGAGCGATGTCAAGAATCCCCCGGATCCCGCTTTGGCCGTAGAAGAACGACTGTGCGGTATCCAGATGAATCCGACCCTGCAGCGTGTAAAATCCAGGTCGATACACGATCCGTCCGTAACTGAAATACGATTTTTCTTTTTTGACAGGCCTAAGGCTGTTTTTCCCCTGGTTTTTCTCTCTGCCCAGATTCATCAAATGCTGTATCCCGCAAAGCTTCGCACGATGATATAAAAACGGAAACAACAAACTGTCCCCGTTCACGGTTGCAATCACATCTGGGTTGATTTGCTGGATGTACTTAAGTGCGGACAGCATTGTATCTGTTTCGTTATCTTCTTCAATGACCTCATCATTTATCGTTATCCCTTGTAGTGGATCCTGGAACGATGGAAATCCTTGTTTTCTGACTGCAATATCAAGATGTATTATCTTAAAGGCGGGTAATTCATAATCAAATGCCCATTGATGGTCGTCAAGAATGAATCGTTTCCCATCCCATGTCACCTGCGCATGGCAAAAAACATCCCGTTCCTGCAGATACCTGCTGGGAAGACGTATATCGACGTTGAACAACTGATACTTCTGAAACCTACCCCATGAGTCGATCAGGGTCGCAAGTGTATGCAATGAGTGAAGGGTTTTTGGCACCACCTCTAAGACCATTGTATACTTTGGTGAACCAAGTGTGAGTTTTGCTGGGCTCAGCTGTAGGCGTTTCACCTGAGGCAGTTGTTCCAGTTTCTTGATGATTTCAGAGAGATCATGTGAAGGCGTATGGACATAAAAACAAGGCTCATATGGCTCCTCAATTCGAGTTGCTTTACCGTTCTTCAGCAGCCAAGAGACCATGGTGTTCTTCTTAGAATCAGGGTACACGTCAAGGATGGTCCCGCTTGGCATACTCTCGCAGTTTCCGCAGTGTTTTTTCATGCTCCACTAAAATCGACATCACGATCGGTTCGAACGGGTTAAGGCTGCTGATGTTGCTT
>LSSI01000092.1 GCA_001595945.1 Thermoplasmatales archaeon SM1-50 | reverse complement strand
ATTAGGGTCTGTTGTGCTGGTAAAGAAAGTGTATTCCATGTTAATGATACCATGTGTCGGTCCTATGGGAATTGATGGTGTAGCTGGTGGATCACTTGTCGTCACAAGACCCATGGTAAGATCTGGGTTTCCCCACAATGCCCCCCATTCGAACGTTTCGTATTTTTCGTAATACCATAAATTATTCACATACATCTGTCGTAAAGACCATTGATGCGCTGCACCTTGTGTATATTCTCCTGATGTTACACGTGATGTGAAGAAACAATCTAGTGATTGGCTGGATCCGTCATATGGGTCATTCCATGCGTGTTTTCCATAGGCAACCTTTGTTGCACCAAGGAAGCCAACACCACCTTGTTTAAGCATTGCTTGACCAATGTTCAAGGCATCAGTATCTGAGTTACTGCAGGCATCAGCAAAGATAATAGCAGAATAATTGTTATTTAAATAAGGACATGTTTCTACACTTACGAAAGGCGTAGAGGGATAATACTCATAGCAGGCAGTAGGTGAGCCGTGTCCTGCCCAATTCACAAACGCATAGGTCCCTGTAGACCATACTGATTTTACGTTGTTATAATTCAGATCGTAATCACATGAATATGATGATTGAGCATCTTCATATAATCGTGTCTTTGTCCAGTTAAACATCCAAGGATAGTTTGCTGGGTTTGTCTTATATTCCATCAACACGGCGTTATCGGTATCAGACCAGAAAAAAGCACCAAGAAGAAGGATGTTTTTCTTATATGAATTATCATTATTTTGCTCATAAGCAATGGATTTTTGACAAATGCTCTGGACAATAGCGGGGTCACTCCAGGGTATACGACCTACGTTTATCTCTACTTCAAAATCTATAGGATCTGAATTTTCACCATAAAGATGATTCCCATTTGCATCCCAGGATTGGCTGTCTGGAAGTGATAACTCGGCATAGTAATAGTCAGTTTCAGGTTGTCCATAGCCAGTATTCTGCGCTGTTCGTCGCATTGGGACATCGTCATATCCACCTATAAGACATACGTCCTCGATACCCCATTCTTCCGAGGGATATTTCTCACGTAAAAATTCACGCATTTTCGCAGCAAGATCATAGCCTGCATAGTTGTTATTAATCCATGATGTGGTTACGACGTTGACATTTTTTCCTTTCGCACTTTCCCAATCTACCAAGGGTGTGACTGCAGACACCAATGAATCTAGTGTGATGATCACATAATTATACTGTTCTCTTCCATTCGGAAGAAATGGATACCAGTCTTGTGCTTGATTATAGTTAATGATAATTTCTTTTGCAATCTGTTCAGTACGTGCGAGATTATCAATCACAATATCATTCGAAGACCCGTGTTCTGGAAACGTATAGTGTACTTTTACGGTGATTTCTGGATGATAGATCAATTCACCAGAAATTGGATAATAGGTCATGGGGTTGATTCTAACGTCAACAAGGTTATATTTGCGATATCCACCTGTTCCGATAATCTCCCCAATTGATGCTGGATACGGGTTGTTTACTCTGTAGGTGGACTGATAGTTATTCTCATATTGTTGTTGATCACGTTCATATAAGACTGGGTCTTCTACACCTATAACTCTTGGCAGCGAGTTAGGTACCACGTAATACTGCCCAGCAACAACGATACTGTTTTTTGCCTCAAATGATACATCTTGAACTGTTGCACCTGGTGGTATCGCAATAGAAAAAATCTTTGAAGGAAGGTTTGGTTTTCCAGGTATAAGTAATCGACCAAAATTTTCAATGGTTACCTTATACCCTTGTTTTTCTTTTATAATTTGATAGGCTCCCACAGGGATAGTAACAGATAATGTATTACCATCGATGCTTTTCTCTTTTTTGGTTGATATTATGTTGTTGGCACTTACTAATGCAGTGCTTATCATCAATATACAGATAAAAATTCCTATGAGTTTTTTCTTCATATCTTACCCCTTTCTAATTATTACACAAAGGTTATACAGAGGGAAGTGGTATATAAATATTTATGTACATGAACATAGAAAAAGAATTTACCACGACAATCAAGGAGATTACAAGGACAAATGCAAGAGTTTTTTAAAAAGAATGAAAAGAATGATTTCACGATAAAATATTAAAAACCACCTTTATAATATTAGTTTATTGACGAATGTAATAATTATTTTCTGCATAGGAGTTTTCTCTCGTTTCTGGATCAGGCATCGTAGTCGATATTGTTATCTCCATGGGAAAAAAATCCATCTGCAAAAAACATTGGGATACCTATGACTACATCAACAAAGCCATAGACGATAAACTTTGCAAAGGATATGTCCGCGGGGGAGGCGGCGGAGGGTATTTACTTGTCTTGAATAAGTAAAAAAAATTATTTCCCATCGTTTCAATGCCGCGCAAACCATTCACTCCGTTAAAATCTTACTGTCAAATTGACAGTTTCTCTCTGAGGGTTTTTTGACGGGGGGCTGAATCAGAGTTCCTGAATCTGAATAACATCCTACTCTTTAGGTGAGGTGTTAGATACAGCCCATGCTCAGTTCAGGTTCAGGTTCAGAGGAGAGAGAAAAGGCAGACCAGTTTATATTTACAAAACCACAGTCGAGCTATCCGAAGTGGTAAAAACCATAGAACAGGAAAAACTGAAAGAACTCACAGTTGTGAAAAATGATATAACAGAACTTAAAAATATTATCCTGAGTTCATAAAGTATAACCTATAATTTCCTTGCCCCATAACTATCAAAATAACGTTTATTTCACCACTTTATCTTTCCTCTCCAAAACCTCTGAGAGACTTGGTTTTTCTTCATAATTTTTTTATCATCAGTCTCATTGGATTATTGTTCTTAATTTCAAACATTAAATAAGAAAAAACGTTATTAGTACTTAGGTCTGATGCCAGTCTAATCTTGTCTTGTTTTTCTTTTCCCGTTGTTCTTGATTTGTTTGATGTTCCGTTTGGAGATGAACCCGCAGTCCACGAACTCACCATCAAGGATACGACCGATAATCACGCCTTTCTCAGTACTTCGTACTGCCTCAAATTGCTCTGAAATGCCATCAGTATAGATGACTGTTGCATTCATCATAATTTCACCTGTTTTATTTTTCATTTTTATCATCTTTTAATAAAGTTAAAATTACGTAACTAATGCCTTTACCATCGCAGGTAGTAATTTTAAAGGTGTTAATTGTTTTACACCTTGTTCATAGGTTATCTTTTGTGTAAAGATTTCTCCAAGCTTTTTCATAATATCTTGATTTTTTGAACACATTTTAAACATAAGTTTCCGATGCGTACGACCACGATACATTTTCTTTTGTAATTGAAGACCATAGATGTTTATTTCATTTTTAATGGAGTTGAGTTTTCTTGAATACGATTCTAACAACGGGGTATTATGTTCAAAGAAATCTATGGCACTCTCTGCTGCATATATTCCACTTTCTAATGCATAGGAAATTCCTTCACCTGAAAGAGGACTTACTAACCCTGCTGCATCACCTAATAAAATAACAGTATTTCTCCCAAAGCAGTCTACTGTCCCACCAAATGGGATAAATGCACCATGTATCCTTGGAAGAAACAGACTCTTATCTTGAGCATACCGTTGTAAAATTTTTTTAATCGGAATTTTCGAATTCTTTACCGTATGAAAATCTGTACCAAAACCAATATTTATTGTTTTTCCGAGTTTCTTTGGAAACGCCCATATATAACCTTCCTTAAAATATGAAAAATCTAAGAATAATCTATCATTATAACTATCGATTATTTCATCTGTTGCTGGTACCTCGGTTTCTAAACAAAAACCAAGTTTATTTTTTTGATATGTAACCCCGATTTCTTTTCTGATAATTGAATGTATCCCATCTGCTCCAAAGAGGACCTTAGTCTCTAAAATATTATCGTTATCTAAAAAAACAAGAATGATGTCATCTTCCATTCTAAGTTTTTTTACTTGATTTTTTAAAATCACAACTCCAGCATCAATTGCTTTGTTTGTGATTGCATAATCAAAGACCTCACGATAAACCCCATAAACCTTCATATCTCCCCAATCATACCCAGTAACCAAATCACCATATCTCATAGTAAAACCTTTGTACTTATGCAATGAAACACTCTCAATATTGATACCCAATTTCTGTAATGACGGTATACTTCTAGAAGAAATACAACCTCCACAATGTTTATGCCTTGGAAGATTCTCTTTTTCAATAATTGCAACTTTAAATCCCTTATTCGCTAATATGATAGATGCAGCACTCCCAGCAGGTCCAGCACCGACTATGATAATATCGTAACTATCCTTCATTTAATCACTTACATAAATGAATCGTGAAATAGTTAATAAAACTCAGGCAAACATAGACATTGATGCTAATGAATGATAAGAGCATAGAGTTCGTGAAGCTTGGAAGATACTGAAGAAGACCTACGTTGCCCTCCAGCGACATACTTATATGAACTCCTCACATAACAGATGATATTGTATCACATTCTCCAAACCCTTCATATATGCATCCATATCAACCGACTGAATCATTCCTTTTAAGTTAGCGATTTCGTAAAATCCTCCGTTAAAGAGTTAGAGATATGTTTTTAAGGATGACTCTATATATGAAGCACGATATTGGGAGTGAGAGGGCATGAGTACATGCAAATATCTTGAAAGATATCGTATTCCAACGGTTACCCTTGATGGAAGCGAATATATAGAAAGTGAAAGGTGTCGGTTGGGCAATGAGATACCACTGGGTGGTTGTGTTGATAACTGCCCTGATTTTGAACCAGAACGATAAAATTTAACAAAAGTAATGAACGGACCGAAATTTAATTTCAATCTATTAATTTTCGAATGGAAAAAACCAATGTTAATTCAATATGAACATGCACATATTACATACCTGTAATAATCATTGCTGCAATCGATTTAACAATCGTGCTTTGGTCTTTCTAATTACAGACTATTCATTTCGAAGAAGGAAATCCAACTGATCTCCAGGTTTATACTCTACGGGTTTATTTTGTTTTTGAAAAACACGCATATTAGTGGTTCCGTTCAATGTAACATGATTATTTTTGATTTCAAGCATGCTACCTTCACGCAAACCGACAACGGTTCTGTCATTAAACACATGGTATTCCTTTATTCTTATCTCCCTCGTCTCACCCATATGTTTTGAGGTTGGATCTGGATCGATATAATGGGGATTTAGGATAAATGGTACGAGATGTAATGCGTCAAACGAAGGTGGGTACATGATTGGCATATCATTTGTGGTATGGATAGTTACGCCAGCTACATTTGACCCTGCACTTGTTCCAACATATGGTTTTCCCTTTTTTACCTCTGAGCGGATTGTTTCTAAGATGTTATGTTTGTAAAGCATAGTAAGGTAAGTAAGACGAAGGTGTTGCCCCCTCCTACGAAAATCGCATCGGCATCGATAATTGCTTGTGAGGGATTTCTATAAACATGAATCCCAAAGAGTCTATATCCCATTTCCATAAAGACTTTTTGAGTCATTACTGTGTAGGCTTCATGAGTCATCCCATTTGGTCTTGCGTAGGGGATAAACACAATTTTTTTACAATCTCTTAATGTCTGTTTGATATTTTTTTTACAATGTTGAAGATACGATTCGCCATATAGTGTGGAGTTACTTATGAGAAGAAGTTCTCCTGTCATGTTCAAAAGGAAATCAGTGTGTTGTTAAAAGAATTGCGATAAGCTTTTTTATAAATATATGAGTAAACAAGGTTGGTAGAATGAAATCTCGTGGCATATGTGAGGCAAAACTTAAGTCAGTTGTTTTTATATTAGTATCATTGTAGCATTGGTCATGGTGGGATTGAAATAGAAGATAAAAAATCAGATAAGAGTTTAAAACGAGAAATTAAAAGAAGTAAAGATATTAATAACATTGTTATTAAAAAGACTAATTGTGGTTTAGCTGTTCATTTTCATGATAAAACGTATGACCTAATTTTTCCGAAAAACAAATGGGATTTGTTGCCAACTGAGTTAAAAGACTTCTTTGCACAAGAATTCGGTTTCATATCAACGGCGACAATGCCACTTATTTCAGAAATCAATAACATTAGGTATAACACACCATCGCCTCTTTTTGAAAATGAATTAAAGGAGATTATTTTACATCAAATTCCAGGAATCGCAGATGATTATGAGTTCGATACACAGCAGACTATTGACCGATTCAAGAATATTCATTACTCGTTTACAGAAACAAGCACCATAAATCCGCAGACTAATGTAGATGATGGTGCAATCGTTCTTCTTTCATGTGGCAAAGACAGTTTGCTTACCCTAGAGTTTGCACGAGAACTTGACATAGATATAACACCGATTCATATAAATGATACTACAACACCTTATGAAAACAGCATTTCACTTGAAACCGTAAAAAAAATTGAGAAGAGTTCCGATATCAGCATAGAAATTATTACAAATAATATAGAGAAGCTCAATGACTTTGAGACTTGGAATAAACCTCCAAGCTGCTTAGGTTATTCGCATATGATGACTGGATTTTGTTTTCTTGCATTGCCATTTCTTCACAATAACGCATCGATGGTGCTTCTTGGTAATCAACAAAATATGAATTTTTCATTTAGAACAAACCAGGGTTATATTGGATATCCTTCTTTTGATCAGACAACAAAAGCTAGACATCAACAGGAAAAAAAACTAAAACTTCTCAATAAACGACTTCGAGTACTAAGTTTGGTGGAACCCCTAACCGATATCGCAGAGGTTAAAATCCTTTTTTCAAGATACCCTGAATTGGCAAAATATCAGTTTTCTTGTAATTGCTTAGATGGGTCAAATGGGAAGCGTTGGTGTCACTCATGCAACAAATGTGCGCGGTTAAGTATTTTTATGCTTGCACATGGCTTCGATGTAAAAAGTGTCGGTATGCATAGCATGCTTTCAAAACGGTTTATAGACTATTATACGCTTTTTGGTTTAAAACCTGAGATTGATAGATACGAAAAAAGCACCGAGGCAAGGGATCAGCAATTGCTTGCGTTTTATATGGCATATAAAAATGGGGTTAAGGGGCAGCTTATTGAGTTGTTTAAAACACGGTTTCTCGCAGATGCAGTTGCCCGTGAAGATGAACTGCGAGAGAAGTTCTTCAAGATTTATAAGACTGATCTGCCAGGAAATCTTCGAACAAAACTTCATAGCATAATAAAAGAGGAACTCAATGAACTAAAATAATTTTTAAAAACAATGCCATAAATACGTGTATATTTAAATCTGAAAAAATCCATATCGCGTATGAGATTGTATACATTTTCATAGCTTCTACAATCATTGTAACTACAACGGGTTATATGGTGGATGCAGATATACCGGCTTTCTCTGGATTACAAATTAATTAAGACCAAATCTTTCCTGTTCTTTCACGTCACTTCTCAAAGAATATCATAATAGTTAATAATTACAGACAACTAATTTGCAATAAAATAATTTTCTAAAGAAAATGCAACAAAGTTGATTCTATGAGTAAGTTGATGATGCAGAAAAAGGCATTGAAATGGTGAACAATTCATAAAATACGTATGCTTTGGCTTCACCGGAGATAAAAAGATCGAAATTTTTGTTTTTAATACCCTCGATTACTGCATGAGCAATATCAGAATAAAGAAGTGTTAACAAGATTACCTGTTCTCTCGAGGATTTTTTTGGAATTGAAAATTGCGATAAATTGCTATTTCCCACATAACTATTTGCGACAAAGACGTCAAAGGTAGCAGATTCTACAGAGAAATCTTGGTTGGTTGGATTAGTAAAATTTATCGTAACCCAGAGGTCACATGAGCTAAGCCCGATGTTAGCTAAGCGAACATTCTTTATATCTATTGTACATTCATTTATCGCTGCAGCATCGATTAGGAATTGCAGGACTAAGAGAGCTATACAAATAACGATGACGAAACCTATAATAATTACAAATAGTTTTTTTCTCATATGATTCAACACCGAAGAATTGACTGGTTCGGATTTTTGCGTCAATATACGAGTAAATAGGAGGTAACAACGTTATAATAACATTTTCTTTTTTTAGAAGATAGTACAGAGCAAGTGAGTTAGACTTCCATTTAAAATCTCTTTTTTCAAAAAACGATGATTTTTCTCCTGTAGGAACAAAAGGTATGCAGGGGACGTGACTCCGACTCCAAGTTCAAATCATACTTATTTGCTCCCTTTCTGATTTGAAGACGAATTTACAAGTAAAAAACGATGGTTTTTACGGTAAAATAGGATTCCAAGTATTGAACTTAATGTATTTTGTTATTTGATCTCGAACTATACTGTTTCATCTCCCTAAGCCATGAATCTTCTTCTTTTAATTTATGAATTATACGGGCAGGCATACCAGCAAAATAGATTTCCCATCCTCCTTTATCCGGATGTGCTGGCCAAATAAGAACTTGATCACCCAGATCATGTGGTATAACAGATACTGGTTTCCCTGAACCAAAGTCTATGTCATAGATGGGTAGACGTGAAAAATTATTAATATGAATCACTGTTGGTTTTTTTGAGTGTATTTTTGTAAAATCAAATGGAAAAACAAGTAATTTGTGATGCATTAGGTTCATACTCATTGTCATTATTTCTTTAATTTTTTGTGAGGGTGTTTGACGGATTGGTTCAAGGGTTTGATGAATAATTTTTGCTATTTCATCAACACTTGCACCTGCTAAAAAGAGTGGTGTTGTAATGAAGGTTGATGCGTTTCCTACAAAGTTGGTTGGAATACCTTCAAGACGATTACGTATATTTGCCACTGTGACTTGTTTGCATTTGGTTTTTTCATCATGTTCAAAGAGTTTCATGAACATTTTTGTAATAAATGCTGAAAGCGCTGTATTTGTACTGCAAGTAAAAAGATTATTAGCTGATATTTTTTCTTTTAATAGTTGAAGTGATGTAGGAGATATATAGAATTCATTACTACGCTCTTTCAATATACCAGAAATAAGTTTTGGGAGTAGTCGTAAAAAAGAAAATTTTGAGATTTTTTTCCATCCATATTCATACGCAGTTTTTAAAACCTGATCCTTGGTGCGATTCTCTGGACTAGGAATTAATGACTGGTTTAGAAGAGGAGATTTGAAATCCTCTTTTTTGCAGATTTTCCCCAAGTTGTATACCATTGTATAAAAACTATATCCGTCCATAAGCATATGAGAGCATTGTATACCTAAAACACAACCATTTTTTAACTTAGTAATCTTTATACTCATAGGTGGATCAATACCACGCATTATCTTAGGAGGTTTTATCTCCGAAGTAAAATGATTTATGAGGTTTTCCATTTTATGCACATCTTTTATTGTTAAATCTGATTCATCTTTTACAGTGAACGGAACGCCATCGTTGGTAAAATAAATGGTTTTTTTATCCTTCATCCTTCCTGAAAGAAGGGGATAATAATTAAGCAGTTTCTTAAGCCCTGTTTTCATAGTATTTACATCTAATTGTACATCAAAAATCCAAGTTCCCCTGATTACCATTGGGTAACATGATTGATCTAATAAGGACAATTTCCATTCCTTTAATGGATAGATATTCTCTAATGACCTAATGTATTCAACAGTGTCATTTTTATTCATGATTCAAACACCTTCGGTACTAGTACTTATTTATCTACCTATTATTAATCATCCTCACAATTATAAAATAGTATATTCGGATTTATAATTGTTCTGGAAAATTATATATTTATGTATTAGATTTTGCATGATACGAGACTTAAACTACAAGGTCAAATCTTTGGATTATGATATAGTGGGGATTTGGGCACAAGTCACATTTAATTACAAGTTCAAATCTCTTTTTTTGTCTACAAAAAAATAGTAACATAAAAAATGATAATTTTTCTCCTGTTGGAACCATAAGGATGCAGGGGACGAGATTTGAACTCGCGGACCTCTACAGGACAAGGCCCTCAACCTTGCGCCGTTGACCATGCTTGGCTACCCCTGCAAGTATTGTTTCCTGGTAAATATCAGATATTTTATATAGCTTTTCTGGTAACTCTTTTAGATATTGTTTAAATCCATCTCACATCGCTGGCTGAGTTCTTGATGTAAATCCCGTAGACGTTTCGCATGTTTTACGTG
>LSSI01000091.1 GCA_001595945.1 Thermoplasmatales archaeon SM1-50 | reverse complement strand
AATGATGAAACCAATTTGTATTAGGTCATTATAAAGAGATTATATTTAGTTGCTCTAATTTAAAAAAACAAAATATTTTCTTATGCTAAAGTAAATATCAGAATTTTTCTCGAACTGGCCAAAAAAAGTGTAGTCATGTCGCCCTGCAAAAATATTACCACCCGCTTCAACTATCAGATTGTCACTTATTTTGTATTTAATATTAGGACGAAAATAGCAATCACTATCGGAGGGTGACCAATACATGAAAAGTGATAAAGTTAGATCCTGTTTCAAAAGGAGTTGGGTTAATCGTACAGTTATTACGTGACGATTGAGATCTTGAGTTCGCATGCTGCGGGGAAGGGTCCTTCGGTAACTATTGTAGTGTTGCATGTGCTCGAGGTAATATTGTAACCCCACAGTAAAATCTTTTTTTACCTCTTCATCAAAACCGATGAGTAGTCGAACCTCACTGTTTCTCACAAAGGGGTCGTCGCCTCCACGATCCTCCTTGGAATCGTAATAACCAAACTCAAGATTGCCTATTCCGCCTAGAACTCTGCTACGAATACTTGCACCATAAACATTCAGCGCGGGAAAGTTAGCTCTGTTCTTATGCATATCTGTTCCAGCTGGACTTTTCCAGAATCCGATGTACCAGTACGCAGCCAACTCATAACCACGAAGATTTTTAAACAACCTTCCGCCTGTTTCATCATCGGTAAACCATTGGGAGCGTTGTTCTGGTCTTATTATCCTGTCTCGTCCTGCACGGCGTCTTTCCATGATATTCCAATATGATACCCTTTTTCCATCAACGTATCGATCAGCATCAAATTCTGGTGAATAGTAGAGGTCAATATTTGCATAATCATTGAACAGAGTAACACGCAGGGCATCTGATGAACTTTTGAGGTATTCAACATCACGACCAATAAAAAAAGAGTTCCAGTCTTTCGGAAAAAGGTCATTAATAAACAGGAGATCTCCCGTACCCCATGTCATTATCTGTCGGCCTATTTTTACATCACTAAACTCAAGCGGTGTAAAGAAAACAAAGGCCTCACGCAGATCAAACCATCCCTCTCCATCGTTGAGGGAAATCCGATGCCGGTCGAGGACAGGATCGTAGATAAAATCACCGGTTATTTTAAATCCCATCCTGGTCCAGCTGCGGTCAATCTCAAGCTGTAGCCGACCTTCACCTAATGACTCTCGCTTTTCATAACGGTCATCCCAGAGCCGAACACCCCCTCTGATTTCCCCAAAACCAATAATGTTTACTAATGGTTCTTGTGGCTGAGGGGTAGAAATATCCTTTTCAGTGATTTTGGGTGTATCAAGTCCCTCAGGAAGCTGGGGAGTTTCCTCTTCTGAGAGTCCTGGGGGTAGGGAGGGAATATCATCGTCATCAGGGTGGCTTCGTTCAAGACCGGGTGGAAGTGAAGGAGAGTCCTGTGCATATCCCAAAGCTCCGAGTGACAGAACCAAAAAAGCGATCACAAGAAAGCAGATTTCAACGCACTTCTTTAAAATCATGTGCCGGTAACTCTGGATTGGAGCTCGTGAGCAAAGGCCTTTACTAGCGCAAAAACTTCATGGGTGGACGTCTAAGATATCGCTCAGTAAAAATCTCATCCGGTAATTCAATATTATATTGCACGTGAGTATATTCGAGCAGGGTGGAACTGCCGGTGCGGAGATCCTTCATCATGGATTTTATTACCGTGGGATTTCCCTGGATGGTATCGACTTTGAGTGCTTCATATTCCCGGTATTTGTCTCCCTGCTTGTCAAAGTACTCAACCTGAATGGAAAGATACGTCTCTTTATGTATCCAAGCCCGATAGTAGGAAAACTCTACAGTGTCGGGATTTTTCGGTGTGTTTTTCAAGACAAAAAATGTGGTATCTTCTTTCTCAAGTACATGCACATCGTCATTGATATTTCTACCAGAGACATCCTCGTAAAAGAAATCAGAACCTACGAAACTTGTACGTTTCTCTTTTGCGGATATCCGCTTAACAAGATCAAGGGCAGGAAGATAGAGCCAACGGTCATCGTCAGTGTTTAGATGCTTCCAAACCATAAAGACCATTTTGTTAACATCTGCCGGCAAGTTAAAATACACATAGTACTTCTGGTCACCACAGTAGTCATCATTTTGACCAGACCCAGGATCATCCTTTCTGAGTATTGTAAATTGTCTGTTTCGTGTTCTTTCCAGACTGTCCTTGATCGTCATGGAGACCCTGGCACTCCCATCACGATCTTTGTAGTAGGCGGCATGATTAGATTTTGCAACAATCTCATCTACATTAGCAGCATATACTAGATTCATAACTAAAACCACAATAGTCAACGCTAAAATAATCTTTCCCATACGTTCCCTCCAGTCGTTGTGGTTGATTACAGGTTGGCACAGCTCTGTCGGCGGGACATAAAAGAACATAACCCAGCGAGTACAAGAATACTGATTAAACTGACCAACGTCAAGGTGGTCCATCCAAATCTGGTGAATTGGGAAATGTTCACGATTACAGCTGCGACTAAGGCAACTCCTGAAACAATGCAGGTTCCGCATTTGCAGGTAAACTGAAGTCTGGCAGTTTTTGGAAAGACCAGTCTTTCAAGAATAGTAATTAGAGAAGGAAGAATGAGCAGGGTAGCAATACCTGCAATAAGTAAAATTGATGAGATGAAAATCCCCACGGTCTTATAGGGAACGAGGGGGGCAAATAAAAGGGGAGTAAATCCTACTCCAAGGACAATTACGTTTTTTATAATTGCTCGGGCTGGCTCACCGAAAAGAGGTGTAATCATTTCCTGCCAACTGTCTGTATCAGCTGCAATAGCTCGTGTGCGTGAGAGAAAGTGGATGGCATAATCAACAGCCAACCCAAGACTCAATGACGAGAGCACCGCTATGGGCATATCATAGTCCTTACCAATAAAGCCGGTGATTCCATAAATAAACAGGATGGTTAAGGTGAGTGGTATCATAGATATGAGGCCCCAGAGTGCTGAACGGTAGAGCAAAGTCATCATGAGGAACACGATAAGAAAGCTTCCGAGAAATGCTTCAAGCATGCCTTTGACCATCTTTTTTTGCCAGATAACATTGATATAGGTCAAACCAAACCACTGATGCTTGATTGGGAAGGGTGGTGGATTATTGTCAAAGGATCTCGTAACCGCGTCAACTACCCGGGACATATCCTGATTATCTCCGCTTTTCAGCTGCAACCAGATAGCCGCCTTTTGGTAATCAGGCGTGACGAAGTGCCACACATCCTGAGGACGATGGCTATTTTGATAGGTTATAAGACACTGACCAACTGCTGCTGCTGTATCGGGTACCCTGAAATCAGATGGATCACCGGACACCAGTTCCCGGTAAACTGTCTTTACTATATCAGTCAGTGAATTTGACTTGCCCACAACCTCTGTTTTCAGGAGATGGGTCTGCAGATTGCCAATCCAGGTAAGTATCTCAGGCTTTTTAAATATCTCAAAACCCTGTCTTTCCTGATCAAGGAAGAGTATTGCCTCATCCCATAGAGGATACTCATCTGGTGAGCTGCTTCCCGCACGATTATTTGCAAAAGTTATTAACTCAGAAAGCAATTGATCCTTATCTTTTACGGTTGTTTTAAGGTGGTTAAGTTCACTTTCTATGTCATTAAATATAGATAGTATTCCGGGATAGAACGCCTCATTTTCACGGGCATGATCTGTCATTTTAGATCGCAAAAGATCAGCAAATTCAGTGACCGTTGATTGCTCTCCCGTTGAATCTACTGCAAGATAAGCCATATAGGTTCCACCGAAATGGCGGTTCAGTATTGTATCAGCGAGACGAATTGGGTGTTTATTCGTAAACCACTTGACGGGATTATCATTAATGTTGATCAATGTGATTCCATATGCGGCCAGCACAGCTAGCAACATTGAAGCAATTATAACCAGGCGCGCATGTCTAAGACTAAAACGGCCAATCGAACCGAGAAAGTATGATCGATCTTCATGGTCTTTTCCATGCATTCGCCCGAAATTCTCCAGTGAATGTTCCGGTATAAACATGACATATGCTGGTATGAATGTGATTGTAAGTATCCATGCAACGAGTACTCCAAAGGCAACAAACAAACCGAAAACCTGAACGGGTGGTATGGGGGCAAGAGCAAGCGATGCAAACCCGACAGCGGTCGTGAGTGAGGTGTAGAGCATGGGCATGAAAAGATCTTGCATGACATTGATAATGGTTTGACAGCGGTCTCTGTTATGTTGGTATCGATCAAAAAACTCGGAAAGAATATGCACTGAATCGAGCACCGAAATCGGCATAATAAAAATAGGAATCATGGAACTCATGATGTGGATTGTTTTACCGGTTATCACGAGGGCAGACATGGTCCATAGTGTTGCAATTAATGCGAGAATAAGCGGAGAGATAATGAGAGCAAGCTTTCTGAAAAAAATGAACAGAGTTATAAAAATGATCAGCATTGCTAAAGGAGCTGATATCGCCATTTGCACAAACATCTCAACACCAAAAGTGTCGTTTGCAACCGGCAGCCCGGTTATGAGGAACTCATCCTCACCATGAAATGTCGCGATCTTTTCCTTTAACTTAATATAAATTCGATAGCTTTGATCCTTTGAGGTAATAGGCAAATAGAGACATAGTGCTTTACCCTCCTCTGAAACCAGCGTCCCGTTGAGGACTGGTATTTTTTTGGCTTTATTACGAATATCTTCTGCTTCGGACTGGCTTTTGGGTAGGCGTGACATTAGCCACTCGAAACTGACTGTTCCTGGTGTTTCCTGTTCGATATTATCGACTGTAGAAGGAGCTATGATATCAATTTCAATAACGCCAGCATAGTTACCCTGTTTTTCGGGATCTGGCCATCGCAGCGTTTTTGCATATTCCGTAAGTTCATATACGTTTTTCAAAGACTCTGGATTAAAAACACCCTTTGGATGAACATAGTTTACAACTCCGACTACAACTATGTCATGGAGGGCCATCTCTTTTTTCTTTTCATTATGGAAAATCCGGACTGGCTCATTTGCAGGCAGCATGTTTTCAGGATCAGTATCTACCTTGAGGTGATTGAGCATCTTAAAGGTATCGGGCCAAATGGAGGGAAGACCGGCAAGTAAAACCAATATTAAAGTAATGATCCCTATAATGATGGTAATTGATTTTGGATAAGACGTTACAAAAATTGTAGCTGATTTACCCATCATGATATTTACTTTCTATACACTATAAGAATATTTAACAGGTTTCATTTTAGTATTTATAGAACCATAATGTATCAAAATCGAATACAATTATTTCACGACAAAACTTACCATAAAATGTTAGCCAGGTAAAGAATTGATAATTTCAGATGATTGTAGGGAAATAGACAGATAGTGCTGTGCGAATAATGTTATCGGGATTTTTGGGGGGCGTGTGACCTCAATATATAGTGTTGCCTAAAAAGAGCAAAAATTTCCACTTTACTTGTAATAGGTTTGAAAATCCTAAAAACCCACACTTCTTGCCATTGTCGAAAGTAGCTTTTAGATAAATTCCAGTGCGTCTTACACCTAGTAATATTCACTATTTTAGTTTTTTAAATAGTCAATAACAATAGCTCTTCTTATGTAAGTTTTTATCAACTAAATGGAAGGAGAACCTTCCTCTAATGTAGAAACTTTCTGCCTAAAAAGTGCTTAAGCATGTTTTCACATTCTTCCTTTTTCTCTTCGCACTCTACAAGTGTAGCCATTAAATCATCCATAAATTTTATAAATGCTTTTGAAAAATCCTTCTCTCCAGTATATTCAGTCAATCTTTTCATTCCAGTGAAAATTCTCCTATCCTTTTTATTGTCTAAATCAAAACATATAGTGATTTCTTCTCTAGTCATTTTTTTCTCCCTATTCTGCTTTCTTATTTCTTTAATTTCTTAGCTATATAGAGACGAAGGGGACATTCGCAAAAATAAACACTCCCATAAAATGCTGAAAATTTACAATCTCGCGGGTTTTCCTCCAGACATCTCAATAATCTATCTACCGTAAAAGTTTTTGCTTTGCAAATATATATATATAACTTCAAAGATACGTACAGGTAGTTCTCTATCGGTATTCCCTAAAACTCTTTTAGCTGGAGTCAAGTAAAATTCCATACTTCAGTTACCCTTTATTCTACTATAGTACTAATGAATATTGGCATACATTACGTATACCACACAACAGCTTATGGGTAAAGGATAAGGCAATCCCAGAAATTATATCAGTTGGATTTTTATTATATTATGTTGTGGTACTAAAGAGGGAGTAAAAAAAGTTTAACCTATCTTGCCAAAGCAAAAGTAGTCTTCAGGCAGGCATTTATCGCATGTTTGATTTAGTATCATTAAATCTTTCGGCTCTTCAATAGTTGGGAAGTATGGAAGTAGTCTAACGATTTGGGTGGTAGATTGAGAACACAAGATGTTGTACATAGGAAGATAGAAAAAGAGGGATAAAATCTATTCATTAATAGGGGATTACTATAAACTCACTTATCAGTACAGATTGAGTTTTCTGGGTATCGAGAAATCCTGTCTAACTCATCCTTAGGAGTATTTCTTAAAAAAGAGGTTTTTCTATAAGAATTTTCAATCAAATTTCGGTTAATCTTTTGTGTATAATCAATAAAATTGCTTGTGACATCACCCGATAGGTCAGTGTGAATATTCAAAACCTTCATAGGATTTTTACAGGAGAAATCAAACTTAGTTAAATTAACAAACCGAATTTTCTGATTTTCAAATGTGCGGAAATAGATCTTCAGATTATGCATATCATAAACAATACTCCATTCTGTTGCAATGAAAGATGATCGCATTCTTTTCCCTTCTACTTTGGTAGGATCACCCATTTCAACTTTTGTTAAAATATCAAAGGCATAATCTACCGCCGACATTGAGGGCTTCGGATCATAATTTTTTATCATATTAGCTGCCTGAGTAAACCGCTCTATCGAGCGCCAATCATCACTCGTTAGTAATTTCCCACTTTTCCAGGATTCTACTGACTCAGCATAAGTATTGTTTGTTAATACATTAATGGGCATGCTCTCATTTGTGTAATGAACTATTTTGCCACCAAGAAACTCAATGACGGCACAGTTGCCCATTCTATCGCAAACTAACAAATGAATTCCAAAAGCACCATCCCTTTTAGTAATTCTTAATTTTGAAACACTTGAAATAACTTCTTTAACCGTACTGAAATTGTCCAATTGATACTGCACCCATTGCAATTGATTAATTGAAGGATGTGAATCGGGCGTTGGATATTTGGCTTCCGCTAGTGCCAATAATTGTACGACCAAACCTGTTTCGTTCATTCCACTAAAGGGTTGTTCGCATCCAGCCTGATTAAATGTTACACTACCATATTTTGAGGTCCACTTAGCAGGTTGAGCAGATACTTTTGGGGGAAATTGCAAAGCAGTTTTTTGGACACCTCTTTTATTAACTATTAGTAAGCAATCTTCTACATACCAATCGGTATTCCTTCCAACTAAGTGCTGTTCTCCATGACTGAGATTGAAACCTGTACAAGCGTGATTAACTTGTGGAATCAAACATATTAATGAAACATAGAAAATGAAACATAACCTATGATTTTTCATAATGCATCCCATTGAAGTCGCTTGTTGATGAAATAAGTATAGGAAAATGCTCCTTTTACAATAGCGTCAACTTTTAGTGAGCAAATCTTAGAAGGTTTCTTATTAAAGATTTAGTAGGGGAGGGGAGAAATGGTTCAAAATCTTTTTTTTATATGTATTTTGTGTGTATTGTTTTCTGAAATTAGACTTATAGATCTGTGTCATTTGCCTATCATGCGTGCGACAGGGGTTCACATTCCCTTGCGAACACCAATAAAATTAAGAAGTAGCTGATGTTGGGCTAGCTCCTTTTTTATTTTTCAAAAAGTTTTTTATATTCACCATACCCCTCTTTTTCTAAATCTTCTTTTGGGATAAAACGAAGAGCGGCTGAATTTAAACAATAACGAAGTCCGGTTGGTTCAGGTCCATCAGGAAATACATGTCCAAGGTGAGAATCAGCATATTTACTTCTCACTTCTGTTCTTTTCATAAAAAGGCTCCTGTCCTCTTTTTCTACAATATTTTCTGACTCAAGTGGCTTAGTAAAAGTTGGCCATCCAGTTCCAGAATCATATTTGTCACGAGAACTAAAAAGAGGTTCCCCAGAAACTATGTCCACATAGATTCCATCTTTCTTGTTATTCCAATATTCATTGTTGAATGCCCTTTCTGTAGCATTTTTCTGTGTGACTTTATATTGCAAGGGGGTTAATTTTTTTCTGAGTTCTTCTTCAGTAGGTTTTTTATAATTTTTATTATTTTTTTCACGATAATTCGTTTTCATTTTTTCACCCCAAATATTTTCTAAGTATCGATCTCGGCCAGAGTTATATCTATAATATTTGTATCTTATGGGATTTTTTTTATAGTAATCTTGGTGATATTCCTCTGCCCTATAGAATTTAGAGGATTTAACAATTTGTGTAACAATTGGTCTATCATATCTTCCAGATTTATTTAGTTCTTCTTTTGATTTCTCTGCTAGATGTTTTTGTTCTTCATCATGATAAAAAATAGCTGTTCTGTATGGTTGACCCCTATCAACAAATTGACCACTTGAATCAGTTGGGTCTACTTGTTTCCAAAATACATTAAGAAGCTCTGAATAAGTTATTTTAGATGGGTCGTATATGATTTGAACAGCTTCTACATGACCTGTTCCTCCAGTTGAAACCTCTTTATATGTTGGGTCCTCTTTATGTCCACCTGTATAGCCTGATATAACTTCTTTGACACCTTCTAGTTTTTCAAAGGGTGACTCCATACACCAAAAACAACCTCCGGCAAAGGTAGCTTTTTCTTCACCCCCTTCCATCATAGTAACGTGAGTTTCTTTCTCACCCATTTTCTCTACCGTTGACATTTGTTCCCCTTGAGATCCTTTACAATTGGATCCACCTAGCAATAGACTTAAGATTAAAAAAATTAAAAGAGCTTTCTTCATCTCTCTCATCTTCTTTTCTAAACATACCACTGTTTTAATAAAGGTAACCATGGTTTTTAAATTGTCAATAGATATCCTGCAGATTGATAATTTACTATTTTAAGGTTAAAACTATTGAATCAATCACCATAAATGATGAAGGTTTGTCGCCTGTAGGTACCAATGAGAAATTCTTGAGTTTTGAGTTCTGTGTAGTAGATCTTTGTGATTCCTGCTTTTTGTGCTGCCTTGTTAATACGCTCTGTATTCCACTCTGCTGAAACTCGGGAGCGGGCTAAAGGTATTATAGGTACCTGAACCTTGTAAGCCCTAATGGTGCACTTCTTTGAACCAATGGGGGTATTATTGAAATCTCTAGAATGAGGCCTCGTCACATTGGTGTATAAGAGCCCGCAGCTTGAGGAAACTATCATGACCGGTATTATAAGTGAAAGAAGCAAGTGTTTAATCACCATACACCACCGTGGTAAGACGAGTATAGAGGCCTAATAAGATTGTGTAGTACTCTACGTCTGCGTGTCGTATTACTGTAATACCTCCATTTTCTGCAGCAGCTTTTGTACCGGCATCACCCCATGCGACAAACCAGCATATCGACTGGAGTGAGGATCTTCCTTCCTTACTTCCTAGTTCTGTTTTATCGTAATTCTTATCATGTGGTCTCTGGACTTTCATATACATACAGCCAGAGGTAAGTAGTGTCACCGCCACAGAGAACACCGTTAGTATCATAAAGAATCTTTTCACAATATCCTCCTCTCGAGTTAAGATCTATTCTCGCTCAAATCCCCTCTTTTTATAATTAAAGGTTACTTTTAGCTTATTACTCTTTAGATGCATGATCTACCTCCTTTTTCAAAAGGGTTTCTATTGAAAATTTAAGGCTGCAATAAAATTCAGTTTGTTGTCGATTAGTTTACTGCCCAATGCATTACAAACAATCACTAGGCTAACATTACCCGATCTTTTGTCAGAAATCAGTAGACCAATTGTGAAGTCGGCTCTCTCATTTACCTGGCTCTAGTCTTTTTGAGCATTAGAAGTTTCTACCGGCCACAAGGATCAAGATCATCTTGTGGACATTGTGTATGGAGTTCAAGATTTAATCGTATCAACGGGGTATAGATCATAGAAATTATTTGTTCA
>LSSI01000090.1 GCA_001595945.1 Thermoplasmatales archaeon SM1-50 | reverse complement strand
TCTTCCCATCTTTTCGTGACGCTCTGGGTAAAGGGATTGTGTTGTCCAATAGCTTTTGCGATGATCTCCGAAAGGGGGATGAGGTGAACATATGGTGGTCGATGTGTAGGATGTCTGGGTTCTTTGAAAGTGGCAATCTCTCCAATACGGTCTCGTACACCTTTTTTAATGCGTTTACCGCAACTGCATTTCCACCGTCGTTTTATCGCCTCATCAAGAGTATAATGGGTGAAACATGAGATACAGGCAGATTCATTGTATTTTCCTTCCTGCGGGGGCAAACCAACATTCAAAATGGGTTTATTGCCTCCTGTACGAAGGATTGCTTTTCTAATTTCAGTAAATGTTACATCTTTGACTTCAAAACGATTAAACTCCCGAGCCAGTCGCACCGGATGAGGACTATGGCAATCTGAATTAGTCAGAAACGTAAGTCGATGCAGTTCCTGGATGGTATCTGCATAATCTGTATCAGCACTTAATCCAAGTTCGATGAAGGAGATATAGGACGCCAAATCACCATAACAACTCTCAAGAGACGTATAATATGCATACATCGCAGTCCATGGAGTGAAGGCATGTGCAGGTCCGATGAGAGCATCAACATCTTTTGCAAGATGTGCGATTTCCTGGCCGTTCATGTATACGTTCGGTCGTCCGTCTGTATCAAGATTTTTTGATTTTGTCTTGATAGCTTCTTTAAAACTATCTACAGCTGAAAAACTAGGGAAATAAAGCAGATGGTGCACTCGATGGTTGTCCTCAACTTCAGTGCTAAGAATAAAGCGTGTGTCGTTCATCTCAAATGTGCCATCATCAATGATAGTGCATGTCTTAATCTCGTTTTGCCATGATTTATGCAGACAATCCCCTGTTGCTAGGACATTTATTCCTTTTTTTGGTGCCTCGTTAGACAGAGAGGATATCGTCATCTTATCGCTCGTTGCGCCAGAATATCTCGAATGGATGTGCAAATCTGCATTTATTAACATGGGTAACCCTTTTGTATCGATATTTATTTAGTCATCTTATTTTCTATTTATTCGTTCTCTTTAGGAACGGTTGTAGTGATGAAGGGGAGTTCCTCATAGAACCATTCAAGAACAAAGAGGATATCGTTTGCTGGTTGAAGTCCTGAGGCCCATACATATGGCTGCCACATGCTACCTTCTTGTCTGAATTTCGGTCCAGGTGGTCCTGCTTCCCCAAGAATCTCTGCTTGAGCTGCTGTGGATTCGTTGTTGCCAATCCATCCCCAGCGTCCTGCAAAATCTAGCCAAGGTTGAGTATCTAATATTTCTATATTATATTGGGTCGATCGTAATACCAGGCCATTATCAGCAACCGTATCACTTGCCAAGCCGATTTTACCTGAATATGGTTTGATGTAGTTGGCATGGCTACCTCGAGCAACGTAGACATTGACATGACTACCTTCTTTATCAACTTGGCTCCAAATAGCTTTTTGTCCCGTATGGTGTTGGCTAACCATCACATCTGTTGGTTGTCCATTTGAAAGGATAACCTGTACCATTTCCCAATCTCCCTCATGACGATTCAGATCACCATTGTTAAATGCATAGAAAAACCAGTATTGAATAAAAGTATTAGATGGATCTACACGGGCATAGACGGTATAATCTAGAACGAGCGTATTGTTTTGATAAGCGTTTTCAATACCATTGTCGCCAACTGCAATAGTCCCCTTTTGGTTATCAAGATAATATACATCAGACGTATAGTTTTTAAGCATCACTGCTGTTGGTAACATAGAGAGGGGTATCGGGTTACCAACCTCATAAATTGCATAGGTAACATTGACAGGATAGCATTTCTCACCGTCTACGAAATAAAGAATCGGGGCATATTGTTCAGCGGTATCTTGGTCTGCTGCTGTTGAAACAATAATAACATGGTTTGCCAAGAAGAAAAAGACTGTTAAAAGGATAGCTATTTTTCTTTTTTTATTCATACGTCTCTACTATTCTAGGGATAGTGACATCGTTATTTAATGCTTATTAAAAATTAGGTGAAAAATAGGTTAAAAAAAATTGTTTAATATAAGTAGTTTAAATACTTGATTTTCCATTTTTGTAAGTTAAGATATATCCTAAACAATATAACTATTCTATATTTTCTTAGGAAATATTTTATTTGAAATTATTAAGGTTCGTTCGATAGTAAGCTTTATTAGCCTCCACTCCATATGAGTCCTCTGTAAAGCTACCCTAGGAAAATGGGATACAGAACTCTAACATAAGACAACCGGAACTAGTGTAGACTTTGTAACGATGTGATATTTATGAAAGACAACAAAATCCTGCTTGAAAGCACCTATGATTCCGATAAAATCCAGGTTCTCGAAGGACTCGAATCCGTTCGAAAAAACCCAGGAATGTACATCGGAAGTACAGACATACGCGGGTTACATCATCTCATCTACGAGGTCGTTGATAATTCAATCGATGAAGCACTAGCAGGATATTGTACAAATGTAAAAATAACACTGCATAAAAATGGACCAGTATCAATAGCCGATAACGGCCGAGGAATACCAATCGACATCCATGAGAAATATAAAAAACCTGGCGTCGAACTGGTTCTCACCACACTGTATTCCGGTGGTAAATTCGACGGACAAGCATACAAAGTCTCTGGCGGACTGCATGGTGTCGGAGTCTCCTGCGTCAATGCTCTCTCCAAATGGCTCGAAGTAAAAGTCAGAAGAAATGGAAAAGAACACCACCAGAGATATGAATATGGAAAAACCGCGACAGTATTAAAGGTCATAGGAAAAGCAAAAGACACTGGTACGACTGTGACATTTCTACCAGATAAAGATATTTTCGAAACCACCGAGTTTGATTATGAGACGATCATCACCCGCTTACGTGAAATGGCGTTTCTAAATGCCGGCTTACAGATCGAGATTATCGATGAGCGAATCGGAAAGCATGAAGTTTTTCGATATGATGGCGGCGTTAGCGAGTTTGTCCTTCACATCAATAAAAATAAGACGTCGCTACACCGAAAACCAATTTACATACAAGGAGAGAAAGACTCTGTTCAAGTCGAAATCGCCATACAATACACCGATGGATACACAGAGAACATCTTCACCTTTGCGAACAATATCAATACAATCGAGGGAGGGACACACCTCGTTGGTTTTAAAGGAGCATTAACCCGTGTGTTGAACGACTATGGCCGGAAAAACAAACTCTTTGATGAAAGTTTTGGTCTCACTGGTGAGGATTCAAGAGAAGGCATCACCGCGATCATCTCGGTGAAGGTACGAAAACCACAGTTCGAGGGACAGACCAAATCAAAATTGGGGAACTCAGAAGTCAAAGGAATCGTCGAAAGCATCTCTTACGAGAAGCTCTCTGAGTTCTTTGAGGAAAACCCACCGGTCGCCCATGTCATCGTTGATAAAGCAGTGCTCTCAAGCAAAGCCCGTGAGGCAGCCAGGAAAGCTAGAGAACTCACACGACGAAAGGGACTGCTAGAATCATCAGCACTCCCAGGGAAACTTTCAGATTGCTCCAGCCGAGACCCAAGTCAATCAGAGATTTACCTTGTAGAGGGCGATAGCGCTGGTGGCTCAGCAAAGCAAGCCAGGGACAAAGAATTCCAGGCAATCTTGCCTTTGCGAGGTAAAATCCTCAATGTCGAGAAAGCACGGATGGATAAGATTCTAAAAAGCGAGGAAATCCTTCATTTGATAACTGCCATCGGGACTGGAATCGCTGAGGAATTCAATATTGAGAACGCAAGGTACCATCGAATTATCCTGATGACCGATGCCGATGTCGATGGAGAACATATTAGAACATTGCTTCTCACGTTTTTCTTCCGCTATATGCGACCTCTTATAGAGAGAGGATATCTCTACATCGCACGACCGCCTCTCTATAAAATAACGAAGGGAAAGACTATTGAATACGCCTATACGGAGCAAGAACGCATGCTAAAACTAAAACAGCTAGGAGAAACAGGTCTGAACATTCAACGATACAAAGGTCTTGGGGAGATGAATCCGCAGCAGCTATGGGAAACAACCATGGATCCTGAAAGCCGCATGATGATGCAGGTGACTATTGAGAACGCAGTGGAGGCAGATGAACTTTTCACAGTTCTGATGGGCGAGGCTGTCGAACCAAGGAAAAATTTTATTGAAACACATGCAAAAGATGTCAAGAATCTCGATATTTAAGGTGATGAAAAATGGTGGAAATATCCAAGAAAAACGATCAACCTCGTGATATTAACGAAGAAATGAAGCGCGCGTTCATAGATTATTCGATGAGTGTCATTATGAGCCGGGCGCTCCCGGATATTCGTGACGGTCTTAAACCTGTGCATCGACGGATCCTCTACGCAATGAATGAGATGGGGCTAAGTTATGAAAAATCATATAAAAAATCTGCTCGTGTCGTCGGAGAAACCTTGGGAAAATATCACCCGCACGGTGATCAGGCAGTGTATGATTCACTTGTAAGAATGGCACAAGATTTTTCACTTCGTTATCCATTGATTGCGGGGCAGGGTAACTTTGGGTCAGTTGATGGGGATTCCGCTGCTGCGATGCGTTATACAGAAACTAAGATGGCAAAAATCACTAAATTGATGCTTCAGGACATCGAGAAAGACACCGTGGAATGGCGTGATAATTTTGATGGTACGTTAAAAGAGCCAGAGGTTCTTCCAGCAATTTTACCAAATCTGCTGGTGAATGGATCCTCCGGTATCGCGGTTGGAATGGCGACGAACATGCCACCGCATAATCTCTCAGAGGTTATTGACGGTATCATCCATATGATTGATAACCTAGAGGTATCAACACCCGAACTAATGAATATAATCAAAGGCCCAGATTTCCCCACTGGTGGCATCATCTACGGCAGAGGAGGGATTCTCTCTGCATATACGACCGGGCGAGGGGCATTGATTGTACGGGCAAAAACATCCATCGAGGAGGGAGAGCAGAAGAATCGAATCATTGTCCATGAGTTACCTTATCAGGTGAACAAGTCCATGTTGTTGCAGACGATTGCGGAGTTAGTAAAGGAAAAAAAAATCGATGGAATCGCAGATCTTCGTGACGAGAGTGACCGTAAAGGGATGCGGATTGTCATCGAACTGAAGCGCGATGCGATTGATGATGTGGTGCTCAATCAGTTATTTGAACGTACAGAACTGCAATCCTCCTTTGGCGTGCTAAATCTTGCGATTGTCAAGGCTGAGCCAAAGGTAATTACATTAAAGGAAAGCCTGCAGCAGTATATCGAATATCGCTTAGAGGTCATCACTCGCCGTACCAATTATGATCTCAACAAAGCAAAGGAGAAAATACATATCCTTGAAGGGTTGATGATCGCGCTGCGAAACATCGACGAGGTTATCAAGATCATCCGGCAGAGCAAAGAGGTAGAAGAAGCGAAAACCAAGTTGATGAAACGCTTTTCACTTTCCGAGATACAGGCGAAATCGATTCTTGATATGCGGCTGCAGAAACTCACCGGCATGGAAATTGAGGCGGTTGAAAAGGAATATGAGGAGACCAAAGAGATTATCGAACGATTAGAGACGTTGCTTGCAGATAAACAGAAAATCCTAGAAGAAATCAAACGAGAGCTGCTTGATATTAAGAAACGGTTTGGTGACGAGCGTCGCACGCAGATTGTAGAAGGAGAAGTCGGCATTGACATTGAGGATCTCATCCCAGAGCAGGAAGTCGTGGTGACAATCACCAAGGCTGGGTATATCAAACGGATTCCGACGGAGACGTATCGGACACAGCATCGTGGTGGCAAGGGTTTAATCGGTGTCAGACCAAAAGAAGAGGATTTCGTGGTAGATACCTTTATCACCTCCACGCATGACTATCTGATGTTTTTCACAAACCACGGGCGTGCATACTGGCTGAAAGGATATAAAATCCCAGAAGGGGACCGATATGCAAAAGGAAAAGCCATCATTAATCTACTACCCAGACTTGAAGAGGGAGAACGAATAGAGACCGCATTACCTATCCATGAGTTCGATGACAAGCATTATCTTATTTTTGCTACGAAAAAAGGAACGATCAAAAAGACTTTACTTTCCGCCTATGGGAACATCCGGGTCAATGGGATCATAGCAATTAAACTTGAGCAGGGTGATGAGCTGATGGGTATACAACTTTCTGATGGGACCAAAACGGTGATGATCGCCACTGCTCGTGGTCAGGCCTGCCGCTTCAACGAACGAGAGTTACGTCCTATGGGACGAGCGACTCATGGGGTGATTGGGATTCGGTTGAAGGATAAGAAGGACTCCGTTGTTGCGATGACGGTTGTTGAAATCACCGGTTCACTGTTTACCATGACGGAAAATGGGTATGGGAAGCGGTCTCCGATCGATGAGTATCGGATGACACACCGGGGCAGTACGGGTGTTCGGACAATTGTGACCAACCAACGGAATGGTAACGTCGTGTTCGTTAGCCAAGTCACAGATGACAATGAGCTTATCATCACAACGGAACAGGGGATGACTGTGCGTATCCCGGTACGGGATATTCGCGAGCAAGGGAGAAACACCATGGGTGTTCGGATCATGCGCCTCAATGAAGGGGACAAGGTTGTCTCCGTAACCCAAGTTCTTGCTGAGCTGGACAAGGAAAAAGATCAGAATGAATCCATTGAATCTATGCCTCTTGGCATCGTTGAAGAAAAAACATCGGTGGAAGAGGAATCGCCAGAAGCGGTTGTCGAACAAAAAGAACCAATACCACCAGAAGTGCCTACACAAAAAGGGCCAAAAACTGTTGTATTAGAGGAAAAATCACTGCAGCGTAAAAAAGCAAAAAAATTAATAGTGCGAATATCAAAGAAGAAAGAAAAATCAAAAACAATACAAAGAAAAAAACCAACGAAGAAGCGGGGGAGACCAAAGAAACCAAAGGCATTACAACCAAGAAAATCGAGGAAATCATCCGTAAAAAAAGTAAAGAAAAAATCAGGCAAACCAAAAAAAATCAAGAGAAAACCATTGAAAAAAACTAAAAGGTAAGAAAAAATCGAAACGAAAAAAATAATCTTAGACAGTCTTTTCTATCTTTTTCTTTTTTTTAGGGCACTCAGGGTTGATGCATAAGTCCCAGGATCGGCGCCCTTTCATTTTGACTTGAACGATTGGGTTGTTGCAGGCATCGCACAATTTTTTCGTCATTGTAAGACCTCCTTGTTGAGGAAGTGAATAGGTGTTCTTACAATCCGGGTATCCGCTACAACCAACAAAACGTTTTCCCTTCTTTGAGACACGGACCATTAGTTCTTTTCCGCATTTCGGGCAGGAACCAATAGTGTTCTGTGCTTTGACTGCGATGTTGATATTTTTCTTAATCTTCTCCTTCTCAGGTTCCAGCTCTTCCATGACCTTCGTAAGCATCTGTCTTGATTCTTTCACGGTTTCTTCCAGCGTCTTTTTTCCTTCAGCGATGTCATTCATGTCAGTTTCAAGCTTGGCAGTCATCTTTGGTTTGACGACATCGCAATTTATCAAGGCATCAACAACTGCGATAGCAATGGAGGTCGGAGTGGGCGTCCCTCCCATGACATATTTACGACTGTACAGCTTGCTGATGATTTCATGGCGAGTGGATTTTGTACCAAGCGAAAGCTTCTCCATTTTTGCGATCAATGCCCCTTGCGTGTACCGTTGCGGTGGTTTTGTCAGATCTTTTTTTAATGTAATCGTAATAACCTCGATGTCTTCTCCTTGTGTGAGTTCCGGGATTTGTTTTCTTTTCTCTTTGAAGTACGGGTAGAGATGCTTCCAGTTTGCTTCAATAACTCGGTACCCGTTTACGGCAAACATCTCCCCCGAAATATCAAGCCATGCTTCCGTTGTTTCTGAAATCGTGTCTTTAGCAAGAGTCGCAAAGAACCTTCGACAAATTAACTCGTAGATTTTTTCCTGGTCGATACCAAGTTTTTTCGATGGGGCATCGACCGGGTGAATCGGTGGATGGTCGGTAGTCTGTTGTTTTCCTCTGGTCGGATACTTTCTTCCATTGGTTTGAACTTCTTTAACCTCTTTTGAAAAATGGGCTTCTGACAATTTCTGTAAAATACTTTTGATGTTTAACGAAGGTGGATAGACGGTATTATCGGTTCGTGGATACGATGTCAACCCCATCATATAGAGCTCCTCTGCGATGCTCATAGCTTTCACTGCGGAAAAACCAAGATAGGAGGCGGCTTGGATAAACGTAGTTGTATTAAACGGTGTGGGAGGCAGTTCGTGGTTCACACTTTTTTTTACTTCTTTGACACGTGCCTCTCTGCTGTCTTTTATTGTGTCATATGTCTCCTGAGCGGCTTGTTCTTCATGAAACACACCATGCTCGTGAGTTGCATCAAAAGGTTTGTCTTTCTTGAGATGCGCAAGAAGATTCCAATATGGTTTGGGGATGAAGCTTTTAATCTCTTTTTCTCGTTCGACAAGCAATGCAAGAGTTGGTGACTGAACCCTTCCAATCGAGAGAAAATCTCTTCCAAGGCGACGAGAGGTTAAAGAGATAAATCTTGTTAAGACAGCCCCCCAGACTAAGTCGATGACCTGACGTGCTTCACCAGCATTGGAAAGATTGAAATCCACTTCAGTAAGATTATTAAAAGCGGTGTTTATCTCAAAGGGTGTAATTGCGCTATATCTCGCTCGTTTTATTTGATTGATAGCGGGATTATAGCTTTTCAGAAGATCCACAACTTCAACCCCTATCAGCTCACCTTCTCTGTCAAAATCAGTAGCAACGATGAGGAAAGGAGTCCCCTTTACAAGGGTTTTTAATGCTGATGCAATTCCTTTTTCACTTACTCTCTTACAGGGTTCCACTTCGATGAGTTTATGGGGAGGGACCTTTGACCATTGATTGAAACCACTTGAGTAATCAAGGTTGATTATGTGACCTTTTAAGCCGATGATATCCCATGGTTCATCGTCTTTTGTAAAACAATAAATCGGTGTTTTCCCAAGATACTGGCTTTTGACCTTTCCTCCAGAAAGAATAAACGCGATTCTTTTTGCTGCGATGTTTTTTTCACAAATGACTAATTTCATGGTCAGTCCTAGTTTGAGAACTCAACATTAAATTGGGCTATAATTAGTTTACGATAGCGGGAAAAAGTGGGTTGAAACTATTTATATGGTGATGATATTCCCTGACGTGAGATTATGAAAGTGCAGATTATCATGGGATCATCTTCTGATATGCCAATCGCAGAAAAAGCAAAAGCAATCTTTGATGGATTTGGAATTACCTATGATATTACAGTCGCATCTGCACATCGGACACCAGACCTTCTGAAAAACATAGTTGGGAAAAGTGATTCAGACATCTTTATTGGCATCGCTGGACTTTCTGCTGCGTTGCCCGGGGCCATTGCTGCTCATACTATTAAACCCGTGATTGGGGTGCCAGTGAGCGGAAAAGTAAATCTTGATGCAATTCTTTCGATAGTGCAAATGCCGCCAGGAATTCCTGTAGGGGCAGTCGGGCTTGATAGAGGAGACAATGCAGCATTGCTTGCAGTGGAGATCCTTGCAGTCAATAACGCAAAACTGGAAAAAAAACTAATAAGATACCGAAAGAAAATGCGGCAGAAAACAGCGTCAAAATAGAGGTTTATCAGATGTTTAATCCAGAGAAATTTATAGAAAAAACCATTTCAAGTCTTCAAAAAGAAATCAAGGCAAAAGCACTGATAGCCTTCTCTGGTGGAGTGGATAGTACGGTGTGTGCAACTTTAGCCAACAAAGCCATTGGTAAGCAACTCATTGCTGTACACGTCAATACCGGTTATATGAGGAAGAACGAATCCGAACAGGTGAAAAAGATGATGGAGGATTTGTCGTTAAATTACCGGTTCGTTGATGCTAGCAAGGAATATTACCTTGCCTTGAAAGGTGTCGAAGACCCAGAGAATAAACGAAAAATCATCGGTGAAAAGTTTATCAGAATCTTTGAAAACGTCGCACGGGAAGAAAAAATAGAGTATCTTGTGCAGGGAACCATCGCGCCTGACTGGATCGAATCCGGCGGGGGGTTACGCGATACGATTAAATCCCATCATAACGTCGGTGGGTTACCACAAGATATGGAACTAAGACTTGTGGAACCACTCCGTGATTTGTATAAGGATGAGGTACGAAAAGTCGCTCGAAGCTTGCGATTACAGGTTTCTGATCGACAACCGTTTCCTGGTCCTGGACTTGCTATTCGCATCATCGGTGAAGCAACACCGGAACGTACTGAGCTTGTTCGTGAAGCATGCGACATTGTTGAAAAGGAGATTGAGCGTGCATCAGACCAAAAGATTATTGAACGTCCTTGGCAGTATTTTGCAGTATTAATTCCTATACGAACCGTCGGAGTACACGGCGACAAACGAGCGTATGGGAATACAATTGCGATCCGGGCTGTACATAGTGTCGATGCGATGACCTGCCATTATAGCATGATTCCTCATGAAGTGATTGATGTAATTTCCATGAAAATTACTAACACCCTCAAAGAGAAAGTAAATAGGATTGTATATGATGTGACTAACAAACCACCTGGTACTGTTGAGTGGGAATGATTCTATGGCCCGAATCTATGTTGTTGATAATGGCGGGCAATGGACACATCGTGAATGGCGGATACTCCGTGACCTAGAGGTTGAGACGAATATCGTACCAAACATAACTCTTTTTAAAGACCTTCAGGAGGAGGGTGTGCAAGGGCTTGTATTGTCAGGAGGTGCACCGCGAATAGGATTAGATAGTTCTCTTGGTAATTGCGCGGAGTATCTTGAAAAAGCACATTTTCCAATTCTTGGGATATGCGCAGGGCATCAGTTCATGGCACGGCATTTCGGTGGCATGGTAAAACCATCAAAACTGCCTGAGTTTGGACAGGTGGAATTAACAATATGTGTTGAAGACGAACCATTGTTCAAAGAGGTGTTAAAAAGATCGATTGTCTGGGAATCTCATAATGACGAGGTTACGGTCTTACCAAGAAATTTCATAAAACTTGCAGAAAGCGACAATTGTACGATCCAGGCAATGCGGCACAACCATAAACTTTTTTATGGATTGCAGTTTCATCCTGAAGTGGAACATACACAGTTCGGCGAGAAAATCTTTAAGAATTTTATACAGTTGTGTGAAGAATAACCCCTATTTTTTCTGACGGTAAATACTCCTATATGCCATCTCTAAAAGGACGATGACGAGAAAGAAAAAAATGACTACTCCTATAAAACTACCAAGGAGAGTAAAAAGGAGGGTAACAAAATCGTTTTGGGAGGATAGGTCATTGTCTATTCTAAGATAGCTACTTCCGAACAGGATGATAAAAAAGACAATAGCAATAACAATTGCCAAAATAAACTCAAAATGATAGCGCTTATTCTCTTGATTGCCGGGATCGATGTCTCTCATATGTAATGTTGTTTCTCTTTCTTTTTGTTTTGTTGGTTGCTCATCTAATTCCTGATCGGGGGTTTGTTCTATCGTTTGTTTGGTTTGCTGTTGCTGTTGTCTTTTCTGATGGTGTAATGCATCAAGGAATTTTTGATAGACAGCTTCAGATTCAAAGACAAGAGAAGCTCCCTGATACCCACAGTCGCGACACACCTCTTTCCATGAGGACAAACCGGAGATGATACCATCACCAAGGGTCCCGATGCCAATGTTTTTACTTCCACAATTCGGACACGCCGTGATTTCCATTGTTTACACCTGTTTTTATTTCCAACGTTTAAACAATGAGTGCTCTATCCCAAGTTGATCAAGAACTTTTCCAACGATGAAATCCACAAGATCTTCAATGCTCTTAGGTTTGTGATAAAACGCAGGCATTGCAGGTAGAATAACCGCTCCGCCATCCTTTGCTGCATGCATGTTTTTTATCCCAGCCATATCAAGCGGTGTTTCGCGGAGAACAAGGATTAACGGTCTTCCTTCCTTCATACAACAGCTCGCAGCCCGTGACGTGAGAGTGTCACCGAAACCATTGGCGATGGCAGAGAGAGTTTTCATACTGCAAGGCATCACAATCATACCATCTAGATGAAATGAGCCACTTGCTGGACCAGCGTATAAATCCTTGTTGTCGTATGTCACATGCGCGTGTTTCTTGATAATGGGATATATATATGCCGTCTCGTGTTTTAGAATTTTTTTTGCCCTTTCAGACACGACAAGATGCACCTCATGTCCCATTTTGTTTAATTCCTGTAATAATCTAATCCCGTAAATACTACCGGAGGCCCCCCCAATACTTACAAAATATCTCATATTTTACATCTCTTCTATTGCATTAATAATCTCAGCAAGCGTGTTTTTAAAATGCTTGTCTTTTTCAATAGCAGTCCCAGTTATGATGATATCTGCTCCCGCGAGTAATTTTTCTTTGGCAGTCTCTGGGTTGCGGATGCCACCACCGACAAGAATCGGGATCGAGGTATTTTTCTTCACTGCGTGGACCATCTCATTGGGGACTGGTGTAGGTGCCCCAGATCCAGCCTCTATGTAGAAAAACTTCATACCAAGATATTCCGAGGCAAGAGCATATCCAACAGCGGTTGTGAAATCATCTCGTTTGATTAAATCTGCTTGTCCGATACGTCCCGCGGTCATTCCCGGTTCTACGATTACGTACCCCATTGATATAGGTTCAAGGCCTGAGTATTTAACAAAGGGTGCTCCTTTGACATGTTCTCTGATGACGTATTCTAGATTATTGGAGTTCAGAAGGCTCATGAAGAAAACCGCGTCAGCGTATTTACTTAGGAATTTCGCCCCAGAAGGAAAAAGGATAACAGGCAGGTCGGAGTTCTTTTTAATGGCTTGAACCGTGTCATCGACCTGTTTCTGTGAGTGCAAGGTGGATCCCCCTACCATTATGGCACTACTCCCCGCATCAGTAACAATCTGAGCGATTTCTCCGGCAACAATCGGTAGTTGTTTATCAGGGTCAAGAAGCGTGAAATGTAGTTTCTTTTTCTTTGAAAGTTCGATAATACTCTGTGCAATGGTCATCAAGAAGGAAAAGAACACCATATGTATAAATGTTTTATGCCCTAGGGAGAAGTTCTGATATTAACTGTTCAGAGCACGCGGTAAGAACGCTGGTTCTCCCGTATATATTTAATTCCATATCAAGATCATTACCGGTTATTGTTTTTACAAAACCTCCTGCTTCTCGAACAATCAGGGTGGACGCGGCGATATCAATCACGCGAAGATTGTTTTTTCCGATGAAATAGTAATCCAGAGCGCTGATAGCCACAAGACACATTTCAAGGGAGGCGGAGCCCAAGGAGCGCACATTTCCTTTTTTTGATAATGAACCGGCTTTCGGGGTATAGGTCTTTCCAAGGGAAATGGATGAAAGTATCTCGGGGGAGGGCATCTCGCAGACATGGATTGGCGCATTGTTGAGATACGCTCCTCGGTGTTTCTCTGCAGAAAAGACATCCCCTGTTGGTATGTTCTTTACAAGGCCAAATTCAATATCACTAATCCTGGAGGTCCCTATGGCTAAGGAGGTAGAGTAAAAAGGGATTCCACGGCATGCATTACGTGTTCCATCTATGGGATCTAAGACAAATACATAGGTGCCATTAAAATCGATAAAGCCTCTCTCTTCGCTAAGCAGATTTACCTTGATCTCTGATTTTTCTAATTCTTTAAGGGCGATGTCCTCTGCAACGGCATCAATAAAAGCTGTCGGGGAGCCATCAGCACCAATCCCGATGGTTTTTCCAAGTTTATAAAAATTATTTTTAGCTTCTTTCTTTATTTCCTTGCTGATTTTATTGACAATCTTATTTGCAAGCTGTTTGAGTTTCTCATCCATAGGCTACCCCTTGATGTTGATTCCAAGATACGTGAGTGCCCAACTGATGTATATAGTTAGAAGAATCATGATTACAGCAGCAAGAATCAATCCAAGAAATATAATAAGCAACGATTTTGAGAATTTCAAATTAAAAAGATACGCAATTAATGCTCCAGTCCATGCACCGGTAAACGGCAGAGGTATCGCAACAAATGTGAATAATCCAAGATATTCGTATTTTCGTATTCTTTCATCTGCCCTTTTACGTGTTCGGGAAAAGAGCCAATCCATGATTTTTATCCAAACCTCATAATTTCGAAGGAATTTTTCAATATACCGAAAGAAGAGGAGGATAAAGGGAATTGGTAAAATATTTCCTGCGATCGCAAGTGGGAACGCCTGCCACCACTCCCATCCATAATGTATCATGGAGAATGGTATAACATATCGCGCTTCAAGCCAAGGCACCATGGAAAAAAAGAAGATCTGAAACCATTGGGGTAAGAAGTCAATCACAGGTTACCCCCTACACATTTTCCAAATGTTTTTTTTACAACCAGTTGATGATCATCAATTACTTTTTCACCTCTGATGAACAACATGGATGGAAAGATACCTGGGAATCCTTCAAATGGTGTCCATCCACATTTCGAATGTAGAGTCTCTGCGGAGATTGTCCGTGTATTCTTCAAATCAACAACAATGAAATCTGCATCTCTCCCGACCTCTATTTTTCCTTTTGGAATGTTTAACAGCTGCGCGGGTCGTTCGCAGAGGAGCGCTAAGAGAGTATCAAGAGAGAGAAGCCCTCTTTTCATCGCGGAAAGGAAAAGAGGATATATTGTCTCAATCCCAGGAAGACCTGAGGGGGCACTGTCGAAGTCTACGTTTTTTTCTTCCTCTGTATGTGGGGCATGATCCGACTCGAAAATATCGATGTATGTATTGTTCACACCATACCAAAGTGTATCACGATCAAAACTGGATCGTATAGGAGGATTGACTTTATAGAAGGTTTGTTTGGTGTTTATGCTTTGAACGTCAAAGAAAAGATGATGAGGTGTGACTCCGACACTGATGTTATGTGGCCTGTTCCTAATCATCTCAAAACCTTCACAGGAGGAGAGATGACAGATATGAATGGGGGAAGACAGATTATCAGCGTTGTTAAGTATGTTCTTTAAAGCGGTTTCCTCGCATTCAGCAGACCTACATCGTAGATGATCAATGAGGGTCTGTTCTCGATCCTTATGTGTTTGTAGACAGTGTTCATCTTCTGCATGAATCAAAGTAATTTTTTTTGTTCGATTTGTTTCTCGTAATGCGACCCGTAGATTTTGATTGTTAAGTTTGAGAGAATGAGTGGTGCTACCTAAAAAAATTTTAAAACCGTTGCAGAATGCAGAAAGTTCTCCAATCTTTCCGATATTTTCATCGCATATTGCTGCATACAGTCCGAAATCGACAAGGCTTTTCTCTGAGGCAATTTGTTTTTTTTCCTTTAGTGCCTTTATGGTTGTGGTCTGAGGATGTGTATTGGGCATATCAAAAACGCAGGAGATGCCACCAAAAGCAGCCGCTTGTGAACCCGTTGAAAAATCCTCTTTGTGAGTGAAGCCAGGGTCACGAAAATGAACATGAAGGTCGACACCAGCAGGCAAGATGAGTTTATTACCAACGTTAAGATGGATATCTGTTTTAAGTATTTTTTTAATAGCGACGATTTTCCCTTGCGTGACAGCAAGGCAACCATATTCGAATGCACCGTTATGGTAGAGTTGTCCTTCAATGGTGAGATCCATCAAGGTTTTTCTCCTCTATTGGGCCATATGGTTTTGTCTCAGTAAAGATTTGTCCTTGAAACTTAGAAATTTTGATGTTATTATCAAGCCATGCATCTGGGGGCAGTCCAGCCTTCATACACGTGTGTGAAAGGTATTCTTCCTTGTCCCATGCTTGTTCGACAGGAACCTGGGGAAGTAATAGACCCTTGTAAAAACCATGTTCTATAATTAATCCGTCTTGTCCAATTTCGATATGTGCAGGATAGTCTTTCGGTTGTTTCACAATAATACGTGTTGGTTTTGTCAGTACAGTAACTTCTACGATAATCACATCGAGTTCATTTCCTTCTAATGGGGGAAATCGAGGGTCATGGGTAACTGATTGAGCAGATTCGATAATAGCATCTTTTAATGACATGACAGGAAGGGGGATACCGATACAGCCTCGTAGATCATGACCTGGGCAGGTGTGAAGGGTGACAAACACCCCTTGTTTTTCCTGAAACGATTGCCCAAGGTCAGATGAAGGGGCCTCCCTTTGTGTGATGTATTCTTCAATGATACGACGCGCGAACTGCACCGCTTTCGTTCCCTCGTTGATATTTAACATCAGAGTGAGTATGAAGAAACACATTAAATAAAATACGGTGAGAGGAAAACATCATTCCTCTGTTCTATGCTTCCTCTTCCCGTACTAACAGGATGTCTAATGCTTGTGGTGAATCACCAAACCGAACTGTGATTTGCGCTGTACCTGCGTAGGTCACGTTTTGACCACTCTCATTGAAAAGTCCAGTTGCACTGACGTTGTATGAACCTGGTGCAAGCTCAATTGTATAGGTTCCGTTCTTATCGGTTTTCGTGTTTGTATAGATCGCAGTGTTGTTCTCGACACTGTCGTCTCGTGAAAATGTCAACGATATGTTTGCTTTTCCGACTTCATTGTATTTTGTATTACCTTGTGCTGTGACAGATTCTTTGATTAGCGCAAGGGAGTAGGTGTCGGCACCTTGCCCGATAGTAACAACAAGAGTTCCTTTAAATGAATAGACAGTCGTGGATCCTTGGGTTTTTATTGCGGATATATTATATGCGCCTGGAGCGAGTCTTGCAACATAGAATCCTTCCTTATCTGAGGTCGCAGATATTTGTTGTGTCGCAGTGTTATTGACCACAGATTGATCGGGGTCAAATGAAATTGAAACGCCTTCTATTCTCTCAGAGTTATGAGTTGTATATCCACTGACAACAATAGGTGCATAGGTCAACGAGATATTCACCCAAGAGGTTTTGTTAGCGGTTAGTGTGATGGTTTGTGTGGTTAAGTATTGTAAATACCCAGTAGATACTCTTAGTTGTGTTGCATTTACAGTATACTCCCCGGGAATTAATGAAGCAAAGTCATATGTTCCAGCTGTACCTGTTATTTTTGTATCGACATCCTTTTGTGTGCCATTCAACGTTGTATAGGTCAATTGTACTCGAACATCGCTTACTTCCTCACCAGAGGTATGTGTCTTGTCCTCATTTGCATCAAAATACACAATACCTTTAACCGCTGCGAGTTTTGGTTTTGAGATATTATAGGAATTGTAATCAGGTTCGACGTTAATCTCTTCTTCTTCCAGCAGTGTATAACCGTTTTCAATTGCAGAAATCGTGTATTTACTTGGGTAAAGATTGGTAAAGACGTAGTGTCCGTTCTCATCTGTAACAACTGGTGCAACGTCTCGTCCGAAATACATGTCTTCTAACTGGATGGTTATCCCAGATAACGGGGCATCAATTGATGGTTCGTATGATTCATTGTCATTGGTATCTTGATATACAAACCCCTCCAGGGTTGACATATTCACTGTCAGATTAAAAATTCTTGAATAGTTCAAGGAGTGTCGTGTAGCTTCTTCTTCAGTCACTGGAGCATACAGTAAATTATCTGTACTGTTGAATTTGATTTGTTTTAGGAACACATCATTGGCATAGCTGAACAGCAAGGTGATGTTTCCCGCAGGTGCAATCAAGTTAAATCTTCCTGCCTCATCGGTTGCTACGTTATCATGTGGGAACCCAAATTCATCAAGAACGACGACAGTCACAAAAGACATAGGAGAATTATTACAGCTGATAGAACCATTGAAGAATGCGCCTTCATAATATTTTGCGATGACCACAGCGCTTCTCCCTTCCCCATAATACGGGTATGGTGAAATGTAGACAGGGACGAAATGCCTCATGGTATAGCAGGGGATTTGCTGTGTAGGTATCTGATAGTTCCCGCTTGAGTCTTGCTGTGCAGGTGTCCCAATATAGGTCTTGTAAAACATAGTGTTGAAATAATCCTCCTTATATGTAGTGGTTGTACCTGTGATTGCGACGCGGTTTCTCTCCTCTACAGGCATGTCGTTGAGTTCTTTTGCGGTCCACTGGCCTTCAGCACCAGGTGTTCTATCAGTGTTCACCATATACCCTGTATAAATGATCTGAATGAAATTATCCTCAGGATTGAAGAATTGTTTCCCAGCGGTTCGAAGTGCGGTTAAGATGTTGCTTTTATCACCAAGGAACGCGAAGATGTTGAAAATCTGTTCATCATAGCCTTCCACACCATAGTACCGAATGCTATACCCCGTAGCCTGCTGAATATCGTGATACAACCAAGTGATTTCATCATCAGTTAACGTATCGTTCAACAGTTGTGGGATGTCATGATAATACGCGTTTTCAGGATATTGTTCGCCTACGTATATCAGCTTGCTTAGATCAGGGTCATATTCCTCTCCAATGGGTTTCTCCTGTGAAGGAGAACGCGAAGGATCAAGCATCCATGACGTTATAAGGGTGGCGTTGGCCTCCCCGAGATGATCCTGTAGTACTTTGATAACAGATTCAGAAAATGCGACGTCATTGTTATCTTTAATGTTTCCTTCCAGTAATCGAACAATCCAGACAGCAATGCCTTCTTTTTCACTTGTTGCAGTATGGAAATTAGCAGCAGGAGGAATCCCATCTTGGAAGTTATCTGCGACTGTTGGATGCCCTCCAACAGCGACTTCATAAAACCCGTAGTCCCACCAAGAGATATATGCTGGTCGTCTCTCCGGATCTAGGATGTCATTATCTTGTGTACTTAGCCAAGCATAGGCATCCACCCAGTATTGTTCCTTATAGGAGCTTGAACCAAAAGCAGATGAATGCCCTTCTCCGAAGAAATCGTATTTCATATTACTTGTTCCATTCTTTGATGCAGCTGAGGGGATCGCTGCATCCAATGCAAGAAATCCATTGGGAAGTAAGATAATAAAAGCAACAAAAAGCACCCCTAAGATATGGTAGATTCTTACACCTTTTCGAATCCCTCGCAAACCACCACCTGCGTTCCGTATATTTCGTGCCATTTGTTTATAGTCAATTTTACTAATCAGAAACCAAATAATCCATCCGCAGAGGATGGCGACGAGTGGTACCATGTCATTAAGGAAACGCCCAGCTGTTGATGTCAACCAGACACTAATGACAAATAAGGTTAAAAGTAGCAGGTAATCTCGTCGTCCTTTCTGTTTCACATACTGGAAGATGAGTAAGACAAAACCAGCCCAGGATATCCAATATAAGGAAGGGCCAAAGGACATCACCATTCTGCTCATATTATAGGTTCCTGCCTCAGCGATCGTTTGTGAGACCTTAGAACCATAAATCCCAGAGCCATAGAGAATTTCTCCGAATTTATTTAACGGCGCAAGAAATGAAAACATTGTAGGATTAAAATATATCACATATAGAAATCCAGCAACGGCAATACCGACTCCAGCAATGAGAGGATAGGAGAGAATCCAGGGGATATGTTTTCGTTTAAACAGGATGCAGATGCCGCCAAACAATAACACTCCAAGTGCTAAATAAAAAGTGATATTCAGAAGTTCCCCTCCCTTTGCTGCAACAACAGGCCAAGAAATAAAAAAACCGCTGAATAAGGCAACAGAGATACTAAGAACAAACTGTTCCTCTACCTTATTTGTGAAAAGATCAAATAGCAGTTGGACAACAGCATATACCGTAATGATGGTGTATAGGAATTGTGCTTCTACCCAAACCATAGAAAGGGCGGCAAGTGGGATTCCTGCAAGCAGTGCATACAGAATACGACGGAATAGGTCTATTTCTTTGATGCTTTTAATCAGAAATAAAAATGTAAGGAAATATAAAAATAAATTAAACGAATCATGATCAAACAACCCGTACGCAGAACCATGTCCTGAGCTAATATGGATAGGGATCAAAGCAATCAGAAGCGCAGCTATTAGCCCTGTTTTTTTGCCAAATAATAATTTCCCGATGAAATAGACAGGAAAGATAAGTAGGGCGCCAAATAACGCTGGGATAAACTGCATGGAATACCCTAAAGCATCTGCTTCGCTCATAAAAGGAGTGAGCAGTTGGCTAAAGCCAATCGCAGACATAACCATTAACGGAGCACGCCCACCTGATTTTCCAAATGGATACGCAAGCAATGGATCTGCATCAGAGTAGTACGGAAAATGACCGGTTTGTACTGTAGTTTCTACAAGTCGCATGTTATAGTACGGGTCTGGACCCGATAAATAATAAGTGTTAGAAAGGTTAGTACCATCAGGGTTGATATCTATGTTTGAAATAATATTGAAATATGAGTTCATGAAAAGCACTAAGAAGAAAATGGCTATTAATGTCACCCCGATCCACCAGTTTTTCTTAACGTGAAATCTCTTACGCTCTGAGGTGTTCGTAAGAGTCGTTCGTTGTGATATTTGAGCCGGCCCAGATGGCATTGGCATTTTAAATTGCGCTCGTTTCCGCATATGTTTCACCTTAGGGTGGTTACAACCGTAAATTGATGGTCTTATAAATAACTTGTTCTCTAAACAGTAGTTCCGAAAGTAAGGAGGAAAAAATAAGTATTTAAAAATTCACTGTCAAATTGACGGTTTAATCCTGAAAGCGTTTTTATAGGGGACTGAATCAGCCTATCTGAATCTGAATAGCACCTTACCCTTTAGGTTAGATGTTAGATGCAGTTCAGGTTCAGGTAGAGGAGAGATAGGGTGGGAGAAAAAACCAGAGAGAAAAAACCCACCCTTCCTAAAAGAATCTTTATAATAGTTTATATATCCGTTATTGTTTGGAGGGTTTGTGCGATAGTATCTGCAACACTTACTTTGCTAAATTCTGTTTCTATTGTGTCTGTGGAAATAAGCTCATCGCAGTCTGCGGAAAGGAGTTTTTCTTTCGCGCCATCCACAAATAGTCCATGGGTACACGCAACCAAGACTGTTTTTGCTCCTTGTTTTTTAAGTTCTTTTATTGAATTTGCCATAGTACCCCCTGTAGAAATGATATCATCAATGATAGCGACATGTTTTCCTCGGGCGTTAAGTTTTTTTGGCGTTATCTTCACATTTGTGCCATTGATACGTGTTTTTTCTAGGTAATCGTAATCACAGTTGATGAATGATGCCGCTTCTTTAGCTCGCTGTCTCGCTCCTTTATCCGGTGCAAGGACGAAGTCAACATGTTTTTCCTTAAGGTACCTAGCAAGTGAAACAACCGCGGAACAACTATATGCTGGTACAGAAAAAAAATTTAAAATATGTTCCTTATGCGGATCAACAGTAATGACGCAGTCAGCGTTACTGCTGATGTGCTGGGCGATGACTCTTGCACTGGTTGCTTCACCATCCTCGAATTTCTTATCTTGTCGACTGTACCCAAAATAGGGGATGATTACAATGATTTTTTTGGCGCCTGCATCAAGGACCGCATCCTGTATTAGAAAGAGTTCAACAATTTTTTGGTCAGGATATGCGGTTTGAACAATTACTACGTCCTGGCCTGCAATATCATCAAGTAACCGGACATAAAACTCGTCATCAGGGAAGCGCTTATACGTCGTATGCATCAGTGGTTGTTTAAGCGTAATCGCTAGATTTGTTGCGACGTTGCTTGCTGATGTTCCCCCAAGGATATACATAGTGTGACATCGTAAATGGACCATGTCTTTTTAGTGATTTCGTAAGAAAGTTTTTATAAGAGTTTGTGCTTAATTCCTTAGGAAACGTGGATGAGATGCGGCGAGATGTGCTAGTTTCGATGATAGTGACTTCTCTTTTAGTTTGTTCGGCTATATATGCGTATACTGCATCAGCCGCACCACTGTCAGATAGTATGGTGGATGCCATCATACAATGTACTTTTGATACCGGGGCACGTCTGAATGTACGAGCACATATGATTGTGAATCGCATCGTTGTATTTGACACAGTATACGACAGGCAAACGATTGAGGATATGGCGGCGAACAACCCATATGTTATGGGGGCGATTATGCTTCGCCTTCATGATTCAGCAAAAACAATGGTCGAAACAGCCTTTACTAATGCAAATATTGATACCCTAAATACGACGCCTTCTTATCAGAAACCATATTTTATCGATGACTTTCAAGTGAACCTCACACCAGAGTTTTTCCAGCACAATACGCAGTTAAATCTTACAAATATTATTATGGGTTTTCTAGATATGGGGGCAACTATCACCTATCAGTTTAATTTGCAGGCGGAAAAAGGATGGAATGCAACCTTTTTGTATTTGCTTCAAAGCACTATGAGACTTTCCTATGCAAATACAGCAGATACGAATCCAGATGCCAATACGGTAACCTGGGTGGTTCAGAATCGGGCGGAAAACGATCCTGGAAAACACGCGATGTTATCGGTGCAATCAAAAAACCCAACAACCACCTCTTCTGAGACAGAGGACATATTTCTTGAATATACTTTGGATACGAGATCTCTAAACAATATCAGTTTTATTGATACGATGCTTTTAAAAAAAATAAATATGCGTCGGTATAATATGCTGCCTGGGTTCATCACTGAGGTAGGAAGTCTTCCCGCTGATGGAGTGCGGTTATGTATCGATAATGGACTGGTTTCTTGGGAAGATCTTTTTGAAAATACAATTCAGCCTATCGAGCAGCTGACCACAGCTCTTATCGAGAATTCTTCGTTTAAACAACGCATTGATCTTTCGTTTGGCTGGGATTCAGATAGTACCACGAACTGTTCAATGCCGTATAACATCAGTCACATGGATGATAAACCAGCCATTCGAGCGACTTTCAAGGACCCGGACGTACAATTAACTATTTGCGAGATGCCGGCACGGGCGTTCTTTGGATTGATACATGCGGGAGCAAACGCCTCACTCTCTTCAGTTGATCTGAATTTTGGCTTGGGGCTTGAAACGATGATGTATCCCTATGAAATCATCCTTCGTCTGCCAAGTAATATTACCTTGGATAATGACAATGTGTATATCTGGAATAAAACCACACCTATCAAGGGGGCTTTCCATTCAGACCTTCAACCAAGCCCTCCTTACTCTACTGAACATATCGAGACGCGTGTCGAAATAGAACTGGTGAAGATGGATTTGAATATACTTAGTTTTTTAACAGGGAAAACCGAATTAACAGCCTCTACTAATATGAAAGAGGAGGATAATCTGTACGTGATTCGGCGATCTAACGAGTTTTCTTTTTCACCAAAAATCAATATCACGTTTTTAAATGCAGATGCATTTCGGCTTTGTGCCCAGGAAAATGTATTTAGCGAAGCGGACATAGAAGTATTTCTTTTAAAGAAAACAGAACGTTTTCAACATCGCTTATCAGAAATCTTTCACGGATTACAAGTGAAAGGGACTGTTAACAGAGCGTTATTTTCTAATTCTCTTATTTGGGAAGGGGATATCTCTGCGATGGATGCGGTAATTCCTGTGGTAGTTTCTAATTCTGCAACGGAGGTGCACACAATAGGGTTTAATGTCTCACTTTGGCCGGTAGATTTAACGTTTCCACCGCAACATTTCACCCTTCAGGGTTTGCAAAATCAGACGGTGACATATCGCATTATTTTCCCACGAGGCGTCATGGTCAATGCAAGTATCGGTTCAGGGAAAGCCCTTATAACGGGTATAACCAATGATGGACGGGATTATGTAGAAGTTTCTTTTGACGTAGGGTCAACTGCATTATCAACCGATCTTACTTGTGTTTTGACTGTTTCTCCTATATATGTTCTTGGGTTGTTTTTACCTTGCATTCTTGTCTTTGCTTTATTAGTTGTCCTTGTGGTAATTATTTATTTCATACGGAAGAAGAAAGGTGGATTGCGCAGAGGAAAACGAAAGCTTTTTGAACCCGAGGATAACGAGCCTTCAGAGTACGAAGAGGAGGATTACTATGTACCTCCGCCACCTCCGTCAACGAAGAGAAGAAAATAAACATTATTTTATTGTGTGCTTCAACATGGAGGGAGTAAGAGAGAGCAATGAAGGCATAGCTTTGATGAGTGGAAGTATGAGTCGCGAGGGATAATCGATGTCCCCATAGGTGTTGATGACATCAATAGTTTTTTTGGTATTTAATTTCTCAAGGTATTTGTTGAACTGAGCGTCCGAAAATTTACTGAATATATTTCTAAATCGCATGCCAAGAGAAAGCTCTCGTCCAAGATCTTTTGTCCATCTAATGTGATACCGTTGTAAGAACTTTTCGTTAAAATGTCCTATTTGAAATGCTTCGTCTGCGATGGTACTACAGTGTGCTGCGCACAGTAAACCTGGGTAAAGACCTCCGCCGGAGGTTGGTTTGACTTGTGCGGCCGCGTCCCCGACAAGCATGATGTGGTCAGCTACTGTTTTTTTTAATGGTCCTACGGGAATTGTTCCACCAAATCGTCTTATAATTGTGGTGCCGTGTAATAATGGTTGTTGAAGAAGGGTGGTAAAGTAGTATTGGAGTGTATGATTACTATGTTTTCCGATGCAAAGTCCGATGCGAGCGCTGGTGCCCTTTAAGTTGGTCGGGATAATCCATGCGAAAAATCCGGGAGCAATCTTATGTCCTACAAATATATGGACGAATTGTGGGTCAAGAGCGGTATCAGAGAGCTCCGCGCCAATGCCTTGTAGGGTTTCTTGTGGTTTTGGGAACCTGAAAGTGTCTCTTATTTGTGAATGGGCTCCGTCGGCGCCGATAAGGAGCTTACAGCAAAAGGTCATGTGGTGTCTGTTGTGCTGTATTGTACTTTCCACATGGTTGTGTCGTTTTTTTGCGGAAATAACTTTTGTTTGCAATGAGAGACGCGCGCCTGCTTTTTTTGCTTTTTCTGCAAGGTGTTCATCGAACAATTGTCGTTTTATGACAAGTCCATGAGTTTTGTCTCCGCCAATAACAAGATTTGTCCCTGTAGGACTATGGATTACTGCCCCAGAGATAGTGTTCTGAACAATTTTTTCAGACGTTTCAGAAGGACAGTTTGTTATTGCAAAGACTCGTTGGGTGACAATGCCGGCACAGTGCACAGGTTCTCCGATATTTTGATGCTCTTCAAAAACAGCGATGTGCATCCCTTTTGACGCAAGACGTTCTGCAACAAAGCAACCTATAGGTCCTCCGCCAACAACTGCTACATCATAGTCATCCATGGATACAGAATATCAACAAAGATTTATAATAAAGACGGTATTACAGGGCTTCATGGTTTTAATTGGAATATTGGAAGTTATAGGTATGATATTCTTTTTTAATAAGAAAAAAGATGTCAATGAAATGATGAAAACTATCACGGAACCTGCCGATCCATCTATGATTTGTAAGTTTGTATTGGATAGCTCAGGGAAAAAAATAGGAGAAAGTGTTTCTGTTACTGAGGATGTATTAATAATTAAATCTGGTTCTTTGTTTTTAGGAGTCCCCTTGAAACATGTGGTATCTGGGGACAAAACACTGGTGGTGAAGGGTCTGTTTGATTTTACTAAAGCTTATGAACTGGGTGAGAAATGGCGAAAGGAATCCTATCGTGAGATGTATCAGCATGACCAATCAGCAAAAAAATCAAAGTGATTCCGAATACAAGATGGTGTTGGTTACTCGTTCTGATTTGCCACTTTCTATTGGGAAGCTTGCTGTTCAGGTGTCTCATGCTGCAGTAACCTGTGCATTTTTGACAAAGAAAAATAAGCCCGAGTGGGTTACGAAATGGCAGCGAGAGGGTGCTAAGAAAGTTGTTGTAAAAGTAAATTCTCTTGCGGATTTTTTCCCCCTTGAGGAATATGCAGTAAAACTTGGAATTATGACGACGATTGTGACAGATGCGGGGCATACAGAGATTAAGGAAGGGACCTACACGGTTCTTGGAATTGGCCCTGCTCCAAGTAATCTTATTGACCTGGTAACAGGGGAATTGCCGTTGTTATAAAAAACGTGCCAACAACTAAAAGACCCGCTTGTTTCTTTCTTTTTCTATGCTTTTAAAATTCTGTTAATTTCCTTTGTCTATTATCTGGTATTACTACGTTTCGTTTGACTTCTCGCCATTCCAATCTTTGTTCTTCAAGTAGTTTTTTTACCATATCCGGAACTTTTGGTGCGCAGAGGATCCCCCTTACTTTCGGTTCAGTTCTATCTTTTTTGATATCGTTAACATACATTCTGAGCTGGTGAACAGAGCTAATTGTCGCAAGGCTTCGTTTTACCTCGATGACTACTGGTATGTGTTCTTTATCAAATCCATACAAATCAATAGCACCTGTTTTTACAGGTTTTTCTCTTTTTACAATTCGTAGACCCTCTTCGATCATTGTTGGGTTATCGACAATTTGGTTCACTACATCAACTTCCATTCCCGCGATAATCAGATTTGCATGATCTATAAGTGTTGTTGCGGCCACCAACATGAGTTGTCGGAAGGCCACCTTCATTTTTTCGGGGGGTTTACGATTTCTACAATTAAGAAAAAGCTGATTGTCTTTTATGGTAAATTCGGTGATGCTGCCAGTCGGCTGCCAGTTCACGGGTTCGCGCATTATGGGTTGATGGACTAGCACCGTTCCGTCCTGTTTAATCAGGAGAAGACGTTCCCCCCAGTCGAGCAATGATTTTGCACGCCCATGGTAATCAACCATGCATTCTCCTATTATCAGGAGCATAGTTTTTTCTGGTTTGGATGAATGATGCTGCTTGATAAACTGCAGCGCGTCTGAGGGGGACGGATGAATAACGGTATGCATAAACAAACTCCTCATTATATGAGAGTATATTTGGTGTGTTACACCGTGAGCCGCGCCTGCCCTTTCATCTTATAGTTAGCAAGGTCTTTGAACATGTCATCTTCTTGCAGCACTGTTAGTAATTCTTTTGAAGATGACGATGAGGACATTTGGATTTCTGTAGTTCGTCCGTGTCTCCCTTTTGATATCACGCGAGCGGTGATGATACCAAGCATGTCAAGTTCTGAGATAAGATCGGTGGTTCTCCGCTGTGTCAAACAGTTATATCTTGTTTTTTTACAAAGCTCTTTGTAGACGTCATAGACCTCACCAGTAGTAAGCGCTTGTGTCGTCCCAGCTTTTTTGTTCTGTTTATTTAGTAAAAAAATAGAATAGAGTACTAGTTTAGATTGATTGGGCAGAGTTCGAACGACCTCGGTGACACGATCAAGCTCGATTTTATTTTGCGCAAGACGTACATGAGATTTTGTTATCTTTGGAACCTTGCTTCTCTCGGCTAGTTCGGCAGAAACCCGAAGTAGGTCAAGCGCTCGGCGAGCGTCTCCATGTTCTTGTGCCGAAAGAGCAGCGCAGAGTGGGATGACATCCTCATCGATGACACCACGTTTAAGTGCTGTTTTGATTCGGGCTCGTAAGATATCTTGTAGTTGCTCTGCGTCGTAAGGATAAAAAATCATGCTTTCTTCACCGAGACTCGATTTGACACGGGGGTCGAGAAAATCAGTGAATTTCAAATCGTTAGAAATTCCAATAACAGATACTCGGGCGTTATCAAGTTCGCTGTTGATGCGAGTCAGGTTATATAAAGCTTCGTCTCCCTTGAGTTTGTCGATTTCGTCAAGCACGATGACGGTGACACTTTTTTCTTTGTCCATCATTACTTTTACCTTTGAATACACCTCGTCTGTCGGCCATCCAGTGAACGGTACATGGTCATTCCATTCATGTATGAACCTGTTTGCGATGTTTTGTAACAGTCGATACTGCGTGTCGACAATTTCGCAGTTCATGTAGATGAAATTTACTTTTTTGCCGGTTTCTTCTCCTTTTTTAAGGAGTTCCTTTCCGACGAATTTGACGACCGCGGTTTTTCCTGTTCCTGTTTTTCCATAAATAAAAATATTAGAGGGGGTTTCTCCTTTGAGGGCAGGGACGAGTACATTTGCTAGGTCGTTGATCTCTTTTTCTCGGTGGGGCAGTATTTCTGGCATATACGTTGGACGCATGACCTCTCTATTAGTGAACAAACCTTCATTGTTAAGTATGTTGCTGAAAATGTCTGTAGTGAATATATTTTTAGGAATAAAATATGCCTCCTCGCAAAGCCGTAAGGAGTTATGGTATAATAAATTTTTGTGTTAAATTCATTTCATTTTTTCTCCTGTTGTTTATGGGGAAGGGGGAGGGGATGATTTCGTATGGAAACTGATAGCATGGGTTGGCTTCATTTTAATATTTTTTTAATATTATAATTTAAAAAATGGTAATATTCATATAGTCTAAAATGCATATATATTCAAGACTACTGACGTCATCTTTTTCATCATCTCTCGACTGCTATATCTATAATATTTCCACACGAAACAAGGGGGTCTCTCCTCTATATGAAATACAAATATTCACTTCAAATTTAATTCTGAAAAACTGCACAACTACTAGAAAAAAAGAAGAAATAAGGGAGTATCCCAGATCGGTTACCCACCCACGATAATAACATCTTTAACAGATCGGATCGCCTCAAACGGAAATACCAGATGGCCCACTTCGTCAAGATGATACAATCGTGGATCAATATCCTCTGAAGGTTCCACAAGAATACTAAGTAACTGACCAGTCCTCCCGTCAACCAGCGAATTCCTCAGAATGCCGAGATACAAACCCTCTTCACTCATGACTGTTTTTCCTCTCAAATCACTCTCCAGTAATTTCATCGTATCCCTCTCATTTTTTATAAGATACTTACATATATTGAATGTCTCGTTCTTTTTTATCCTTTTTGGCGATACTACTCCCCATATCATCTTTAACTTTTTTATAATATTTTATGACATCATCAGTCAAGCTACCACGCGCCTCAGCCATCGCACGATCAAAATGTACCCGACGAACTTCCTTAATCATAATATCATCACGAAGCGCAATCATTGCAGCCTCACGGCAAAGCGCATCAATATCCGCGCCGGAAAACCCAATGGTTTTCTCTGCAAGATCATCAAGTGATACATCCTTAGCAAGCGGCATATCCTTCGTATGAATCTTGAAGATCTCCTGCCGCGACACACCATCTGGAGCAGGAATCATCAGTAATCGATCAAATCGACCAGGTCGTAGCAACCCAGGATCGATGATATCCGGCCGATTGGTAGCTCCAATAACCACCACGCCCTCCATACTTTCCAACCCATCGATACTGGTCAACAATTGATTTACCACACTTTCAGTCACATGTGACCCTTCAAAGGTTCCGCGGCGCGGAGCAATTGAATCAATCTCATCGAGGAACACAATTGTCGGAGCAACCTGACGAGCCTTCTTAAATAGCTCCCGGACTGCTTTCTCACTTTCACCAACCCACTTACTGAGCACTTCAGGCCCCTTAATAGAAATAAAATTTGCTTTGGATTCATGAGCAACGGCTTTTGCAAGCAAGGTTTTCCCTGTACCCGGTGGGCCATACAATAAAATCCCACGTGGCGCATGAATCCCCATCCGCTTGAACACTTCAGGCTGAGTAAGAGGCCATTCAACCGCCTCCTTCAGACTTTGCTTTACATCTTCTAAACCACCAACGTCCTCCCAAGAGATTTTCGGAATTTCCACGAAAAACTCACGTAAGGCAGAAGGCTCGATACCACGGTGTGCGCCCTTAAAATCATCCAATGTGACTTCCATCTTCTCCAGCAGCCCAATAGGAATTGGTTTTTCCAAATCAATCTCAGGTAAATAGCGTCGCAGTGCATTCAT
>LSSI01000089.1 GCA_001595945.1 Thermoplasmatales archaeon SM1-50 | reverse complement strand
GAATCATTTATCTGGAGAAAAAAGGACGCGACTTTTCATCTGCGGGTCTTTCACTTCGTTTCAGACCACGCAGTATTCCCAGTCGCAACTATAATAAATTTTTTTTTTATTTAATAACGTTGACTATAGAAAGTATATTCAGTTTCAGTGTTCAGTTTTCAGCGTTCAGTTTTCAGTGTTCAGTTCTAATAAAACACTATTTTGTATAGACACGCAGACTGACATATACAACAACAGCCTCCATACACAAACATATCCAATAAAACACAACATCAACGTATTTGTTTATTTGTTGATAATGGACAACAACAAAAGATACTATGTATCAGGTACGGTAATGTGAATCAGGGGAAAAAGACAGAAAATTCTTATGTTGAATTATGTTGTCTATGGATCATTTTTCTGAATCCTCACACAATACACGATAAATATCACACACAATTCCCACACATTTAATTCACATTCAACTAACATTTTACAACCAAAGAACATATATTAAGCATAAAAAAATCAATTCAAATCAAGGATATCTTAAAATACCAAAAATAAAATATTTCATTTATGAAACTAATCAACGAATATAAGTTTAAACATTATAAAAGAATAGGTGAGTGGGGAAAACCATCTTGCTATCAATGTAACAAATGCGGACATCGATGTTCAACGTATTCAGGTATCATCATGCATATACGACGGAAACATCATCGTATAGGTATCAATTCTACATGAACCCAGTAATAAATAAGAGAATTAATGCTCTACTTTGATTCGTATGTTTCTTCCGTCCATTTACAGTACTGACAATTATCACTTGGTTCTGGCATTGGACCACTTAATATATCGTAGGCTTTTTTCACCAATTCTTTTGCATGCATAGGATTTGTTTTCATTTCGAATAGGGTACAATTGATGCACATGCCGTTATGTAATTCGCAATCATCAGGACAATAATATGCCAGATATGCTTTGTTGGTTGTTTTATATCTCATCATTTTTAATAGATAACCATATACGTTTAACTGTAATTTATAGGAAGAATGCACTACTTCCGGTGGTTTCGATGCTGTTTTATGGTCTAAAACGACGATACTTTTGTCTTCGAGTTCAACATATTCATCTGGTCGGCCCGTTAATATAATCCCATTTTCTTCCACATATTGTAATGTCTTTGGCATGGCTATAGCTAGTCGACCTGTGATTTTCCCTTGAAGAAGTGGAGGTAATTTGTTTAGTTCTCGATATTTGTTGAAGTAATGTTTTATGATGCTGTCCATCTTGATCGGTATCGATGATATTGGACCAGTAGGACGTTTGATTTTCTTTACCTGTGCGAGCCAAAAACACTGTGGGCAATCTTCGAGCAAATTTAAGCTAGAGGGTGATAGTTTGTATTCCATTTTTTATTCCTTCCGCTGAAAAAGAAACAAAATCAAGAATTCGAGTTTCTAGCATACAAATCATCTCCTTATTATAAAAAGAGAACTTCGTTCTCCTTTAAATATGTTTATTTCTACCAAGAGGCGAATTTTCATTTGATTTGTATAAAGACTTAGGATCAAGAAAAATTTTCAGAGAAGAAAAGAGATTTGAACCTGAAATTAAAGTATCTTCCCCTGTATTTATTTATCACAATAAATTTACTTGTAAATTCAATAATTTTCTTTTTTTTTAAAAAATTTTCAATATCCAGCAAGAAGATTTGCAATCAATCGCATCTCAGCTTTCCGCAGATGCTGCACTACCGTTGGTTTACTTAGTCCGACCTTTTTTGCTAATTGTTCACTGGTGATTTTCCGAGGATAAGTGTAGTACCCGTACTTCTTAGCTGCAACAAGAACCTCTTTTTGTTTATCAGTTAAACACGAAAGAAGCGATTGCTCAGAATATGTCGCTTTTTTAAAACTCACTTGCTTAATAGTACCAGCAAAGGTGATTGTGTCAAGGAATCGTTTCAGATTCTCTTCAGAACCAATGACACTGCACACTAATTTTTCATGTGAAAAACGGGTTGGCGTATCCCAAATGATGTCAAAAGAAAAGTCCTTTGTCAACTGTTCATAATCAAGATGATGCATCTGGGAGAATTTCCGAAGAAACCGCGCTTTCGTTAAACAAATGTACTTGTTTCCATCTTGTTTTAATACGGATAGCATTTCGATGAATTCATTGTTGCGAAATTCTTCAATACTATGACCTTCTTTGAGGGTAATTGCTGATAACGCAAGTTTTGTTTCTTCCCTAAAATCCACCTTGATTAATTCAAGAAGTTCAATGGAATCAATTTTATCAAGAAAAAAACTAAACAGACGCTTGATATTCTGGTTTGGCTCGATTTCCACAATGAGTTTTCGCATACAAAGAAAATCATCTAGCTTTATATAAACTATCATACATGTATGACATAAAAAATTATAGATTTCAAACAAATATCTGGAACCACGAAAGGATGAGGATGTGAAAAAAATATGACCACAATCACCATTGCATGCCCCATTTGCAAAAAAAATTTTATAATTCAAGGGACTCCAGGGGAAAAAATCGACGTTATCTGCCCTTCCTGTAAAACAAAAGGAGTTTTTCGACTACCCGAAGAAACTCCCCTTAGAACATCAACAAAAGACCAAGTCGCTCTGGATATACAAAACCTATCATTTACCTACCCTAAGACAGAGAAAAAAGCTGTCGATGAGGTCACATTCCATATAAAAACAGGGGAAATCTTTGGGTTCCTCGGACCAAACGGCGCTGGAAAAAGCACCACTCAAAAAGTCATCATCGGACTTCTCAGAGGATACAACGGAAACATAGAGCTTCTTGGAAAAAATCTAAAAAACTGGAAAAACGACCTATACGAACACATCGGTGTCTGCTTCGAATTTCCCAATCACTACCAAAAATTAACAGCCCTTGAAAATCTAAAACTCTTCTCCTCGTTTTATCGAAATATAACGGTTGATCCCTCCGAGCTGCTAGTAATGGTAGGTCTTGAAAAAGAAGCAAACCAACGCGTAGGCTCATTTTCAAAAGGCATGAAAACGAAACTTAATTTTGTACGGGCACTCCTCAACAACCCGCAGATGCTCTTCCTTGATGAACCAACAACCGGTTTAGACCCTGTTAGCGCCCGTCAGATAAAAAACATCATTCATGAGAAAAAGAGACAAGGTACCACAATTTTCCTTACCACCCATAATATGAATGATGCTGACGAGCTCTGTGACCGCGTTGGCTTTATGATTGATGGGAGGTTAGCCCTTATTGAAAAACCGAAAGACCTGAAACTGAAACACGGGAAAAAAATCGTGCGAGTAGAATACATAAACAACGAAGAGATTACTCACCAGGAGTTCACCTTAGCAAAACTTGGTTCGAACACTACATTTATAAACCTCCTCAACAGCGGACGGATCCAGACCATCCATACACAAGAAGCAACCCTTGACGACGTATTTATAAAAGTCACAGGAAGGCAGCTGAAATGAACCAACTCCTCAGCATGTTAAAATGGGAAATCGTTCTTCAATCACGGTATAAAATCATCTATATCGCTTTTGCAAGTGTCATTCTTTACTACCTTATGCTTGAAGCCGTGCCACTGATGAACTCTTTGGAAATGCGTACCACATTTCTTTTTTTTGACCCAATGCTCATCGGAATCATGTTTGTGGGTGCATTAGTTTTATTCGAAAAAACAGAAAACACACTACAAGCACTTATTGTCACACCTATAAAAATCAACACCTATTTCTTCTCAAAAATCATTTCACTTACCCTGTTATCACTTATTACTGGTATCCTTTTTCTCCTTCTCACGCAAGGCTTTGATTTTAACATCATCTACTTCCTCGCCGGCCTAATACTCACATCCGTTCTTCTTATTCTTATAGGGTTTATTTTTGTCTCTCGATGTCGCAGCCTTAACGAATATCTCCTTATGATCATGTTGTCGTTCATAGTAATTTTTCTCCCACCGCTGTTACATACCAGTCATATTTATGAAAACACCTTGTTTTACCTTTGGCCAACCCAGGCGTCGTTCCTTTTACTTAAAGGGACTTTTACTGAGATTGAGGTCATCGACACCGTCTACGCGGTAGCATACCTCATCATCTGGATAGGGTTATGTTACTACCTCGCACACAAAGCGTTCTACAAGCACATCATTCAGGGAGGATCCTAACCATGGTATCCATCACACAGCTCATGGCCAACGACCTACGCAACATCATCAGAGACCGTATCTTGCTGTATTCTGCCTTTGTATTTCCCATTGTTTTGGTTATTCTTTGTCGACTTATCATCCCCTGGATATCTGACAATGTATTTGATCTCACGAGGTACTATTCGCTTCTTTTCATGATGTTTGCTATTTTTTTTCCGATGATTTTCGGGTTCATCATCGCATTTCTCATCATGGACGAACGAGACGAAAACCTCCTCACAGTCCTTAGAGTCATGCCTATTTCCCGAACCAGCTATCTTCTCTACCGCATTATGTTTATCATGTGTCTCTGCTTTGTTTTTATTTTCTTCTTCCCCCTACTCTCTGGGTTAATCGAAATTTCCCTTATCGACTTTCTCCCAATCGCTATACTGTTCTCCCTGTTTGCTCCGATTCTCGCACTCATCGTCAATAACCTTGCAAGCAACAAAATCCAAGCATTCGCGATTTTCAAGATGCTTGGCAGCGTATTTTTCCTACCGTTATTTTCCTTTTTTATCGCTGGGGATTGGAAATACATCCTTGGTGTTATCCCAAATTTCTGGACATTTAATGCTCTAGAAAAAATACTGACGACCGGTAGCCATGATGGTATCTACCTTGGAATCGGATTTTCCGTTCATCTTATATTCCTTGGATTGCTCTTCTACCTTTTCAATAAAAAATTCTGAAGCGAGGAGAGGATATAAGAGTGATGTGCTCCGTGAAAAGAAAAACAGAGGGGTTTTATACCGCAAATGAGATAACACCATCTATGAACAATACTGACCTTAAAATCACGACACAGGAAGAATTCTTATCCCTTTTTGGCAAAGCCTACTGGTTAGAGACACAGTTTGAGAACATCATGCAATGGCAGGCATATATGACTATTAAAAACGAAAATTACAGAAACGCCTTATTTCAAATCTCCCATGACTCTGAAAAGCATAAAATAATTCTTACACAGCTCATCACACACCTCAAAGAAGTCACAGTGAAAAACCTTGAAGACTATGCGGGTCTCAAGGAAAAAGAAATAGATTTTAAAGGAAAATGGGATGAGGAAATCATCACAGAACTGCTAAAAAACGAGCACCTCGCCCTGGATTTATATACAAAATTGCATACTTTTACAGATAAAGAATTTCTAAAAAAGATATGGACAGGCAGCAACTCAGACCAGTTTTTTAAGCATCTCGAATTTTTAATAAAAGAGGAAAAGAAACATATTACGTTACTGACACCACTCGCTGGGAAACTCGAACGGATTTTATAAAAATTTTTTACTTATGACTTTTGTGTAGTCGGTTTTGGTTTTTTAAAATCAGATATTTCCTCCTTTGGAATATCACCCTCATACAATTCTATACCTGCTGTGATGGTATTCGAACCAATCAAAGGGACATCAGGTTTGTACCATCCAGCGATCCGATAATGCAACTCCATATCTGGTTCAAAAGAAGTAAGTGAACCATCGATGCTAATCGAATTATGTAGGATTACTTTTGGCATCATGGAATGGGCTCTTATGGAGGATTACGTGACCAGCGCGACAATCACCACGTAATTTTTTCCATATTTCTCAGCACATTTCGGACATGTTGTATACCACATATACCATTTTGAAATCTGTACACCTTTGCTTGATGCGAACTGTTCAAAATCCTTACACCATTTCCCGGTATCTTGAAAAGGACCTTCATAGACCTTAGTAAGAAACTTCCCGCTTAACATCATATTCTCTGCATCGGGGATTTCCTTATCAACCGCAAGATACACATCCATATTCCACTTTGATGTATGTTCTGATAAACAGACCTGGCCAGGAATCGTTGCAGAGGCATTTCGTACTTTTTCATCAAGTCGCTTCATAACCTTTCCAAAATTCAAAGGCATATAAAGAAACGTTGCAACATTATCCTTTATAAACCTCTTCTGGTTCCATTCAAATAACTTACCATCCCAAGGTGAGGGATCAAACTTCGGACAACACTCTTCTTTATTTATTGTTTCACCTCTTCAATATATTTCTCAAAATCTTTTACGAAAAATTTCTTCCCTTTTTTCTGTACGGTAAATCCTTCTTGTTCAAGTATTTTTTTCTGTGCCTGTGCTCCACCAGGGTATTTTTCATTTAAGGATCCATCTGCTTTTAAGGTACGCCAATATGGGATGTCAAGAGTTTTCCCCTGGTTTTTTGCCTCTTTTTCTGCATTTGCTGCAATCATAATGAAAATTCCGGTTGTAAGAGAACAACATGCTTGAACATGATGGTTTTTGGCTATCGTCTTACATATCTCAATAAGAGTAATCAGCTTTCCTTTCGGAACCTGTTTCATAAGATTAACGATTTCACTTGGGTTTACCAACACGACATCATCCCCAATCTCAGCACCCATTCTATGAACAGCGTTGTAACACGGGAAATTTTTCTGTAATCTCAAGACCTTCGGCAACCCTTTTTTATCAGCAAGTTTCTCCTGCCATGATTTCCTTTTATATACCATGAAATCACCTCGTCTTCCGTTGTTTTTTCAATTCTCTCCGACCTTCATAGGGTGGTAAAAATACTGAATACTCCCCTTTTAAAATCTTCCCACGATATGTCTTTTTAATCTCATCAAGTATATCCGCATGCAATATGGGAGTATGACAGGATTCAAAAAGGCCAAAAGCGAGCAATTCTGAAGAGGTTTGCTTAGAGCACAGGGTTGAACGGTACACCCTGTATCCAAATGATCTCCTTTCTTAACACAACCAACACAGATGATACGTTCTTCAGGGATATCAAAACCAAAGAAAGTGTTCCATCCCGCTCTCAAGGTCGTTCTATCAATAAATCGGTTTTTATTTTTCACAAAAGCCGGACATAAATCACATCGGTATCCACAGAAAATGACTTGTTTTTTACTCATTTTCCCATCTATACAGTTTTCTCTTTGTTTTTAATGTTTCCCTATCACACCAGAAACACAGTCCGTTATGGCAGCATAACACGCCTCCACACGTTGGACACCCCCATTTCTTTTCCTCTTTCCTTAGGAATTTCTCCATGCCATACTCCTTGATATCCCTAAGATTTTCAAGAAAGCTCATCTGGAAAAACGTCCGATATCTCGAATCGATATGGTTGAGGTTCTCACAAGGATACTTTGGACATTCATAACAAAACTGAACAGTTTTATTTTGGAGTCGTTTACATCTTTTTTTAAGAAACGCGCATTGTTTGTCCCGCGGTCGACATCCTTTACAGTACGGGATATGAATCCCTGTATTTTTCAATTTATATTTCAATGCAAGGTATCCGCTACATATGTTACAATTCATCCCACAGGGCGCAATAAGTTCTTCAGTATAGTGTTTTCTCATTTTACACCGAGAAATGCGAATGTTTAGCAAATAATACATAATGGATAGAAACGGAGATTAAATACTCTCTCTCAAGAAAAAGACACATAACATCATCATTAGTAAATATTCTTAAGTGTAATCAAACAGTCTATCATAAAAAATAAATCTTTGTTTTTATATACGAAAGAAGGAGGCAGACGTATGAGTCTTGAAAAGGCTCTATTACTTTCCAATAGAAACGAATGGCGCTCATGGCTTGAAAAACACCATATGATTGCCAAAGAAATCTGGCTTATTCATTATAAGAAAAATTCTGGCAAACACTACTTGAATCATCGTGATGCTGTCATAGAGGCTCTCTGTTTTGGTTGGATTGATAGCAAACTGAAAAAGATTGATGAAGATCGATTCATACTAAAGTATTCACCAAGGAAATCAAAAAGTGTTTGGTCAAAAATAAATAAACAAAACGCTGAAGTATTGATTGTCTCTGGAAAAATGACCAAGGCAGGTTTGGAAAAAATCGAAGAAGCAAAAAGACAAGGGTTATGGGATACTGCTTATACAAATAAGGTTAAGGAGCGAATCCCTTCAGATCTGAAACAAGCACTTCAGGCAGATAGTGTTGCATGGAATAATTTCCAAGGCTTCGCAAATAGTTACAGAAACATGTACTGTGGATGGGTGAAAAGTGCGAAAACAAAAGAAACAAGGAGTAAAAGAATCGCCCATATTGTACAACGCTCACGACAGAATAAAAAACCAGGGGTACCATAAATATATAAAAAAAAAATTGGGTGATTATCCCATAATTGGTGCTGGTTCTGTCCATTCTGGGCTGAAAATCACCAAGGTAGGATCTCCATAGATGCATTGCATGGTAGTAATCCGGTTCGTAGATGATCCATACATCGCAACTGGATCAAGGGTGGTGAAATCACGATAATGGAGCCAGACTTCTTTTGAATACGCTTGACCGACCGTTTCACCATGTAACATCGTACCTTCGAAGAACTTGTCATCCATTAAATCAGCTTCTGGACAGAGTCCGGAGCCTGCGTTTCCATACCAGAGTACTGCCCCATGATCAAGATACACCATCGGGCCATATCCATCACCAGTTGAACAGGATTGATAGAAGACGGCACAGCTTTTCAGATTTCCAAGGAGTCGATCGACATGGTCGTATTGAATGATATCGTAAAGAGATGGAGGTTCTGGGTTATACCAGCTCTTTCCGTTGTTTCTCACGATACGCCAACGATCATACCCGCTGTAACCACGCCAGGCATCCCACCAGATCTGCTCAGGATAGTTGCAATGCTCAGTCTGGTAATACTGTGCAGAGATACCACTGCCTCCGGTACCATGACCACTGTAGTAGAATACACTAACCCCGTTATTCATTTCCTGCAGATGTGCATCCCAGAGGCAATGCCCTTCAAAGGTCCTGAAATGTGAACTGAAACACTGTTTCACAGTGCGACTTGAATAAGTTAATTCACTTTGTCCATTGTTATATGTCCAAGAGTCACCATCAGGAAAATTCATCAATTGAGATGTCGTGGTATTTCGATTGGGGTTTGCAAAGATAATAACTGGGTAGAGCACGCTACGAACGATAATCGCAGAGGAATATGCAGGGGTGTCACCGGGAATATGACCCGCATAAGAATTATTCCCAATCATGACAGAATGTAAAGGCAGATAGATATCGGTTCTCGGGGCAACGAAACAGTATGCCTCCTGTCCTTCAAGATCAAGATTGTAGCTGGCAATCCACTCATATGTTTCATTGTGCATCTCTGCACGCCAGTATCGATCAGCATCCATCCCAAGCGGTGGTAGCACCGAGGAGTTCTTTGATCGTAAGAACTGAAGCATGGCAGTAAGTAATCGAATAGGGTTCTGGTCGACAGGTTCTCTTGCATCAGGTAGATGCGCCGGGGCACGCGCACCATGATAGTAATCTCCATCACCAAGCCGCCATGTTTCAATACGGTCAGCCATTGCCGCTGGATTCCCTGGTGCATCCTCAATACGAAGGACTGGTGAACCATGATAGGCCGCAAGATACGCAGCTGGGGCAAAGAACCCTTTACCTGTTTTAAGTGAAGTGATAGTGATGAAGTTCTCCGAGTCGTCATACGCTTTGATGTGATCGACGATATCTTGCATCTCAGTTAAATCAGCTTGAACGGTGATACCTGAAGGGAAACTCACTGTGCCGATATCTCCCCTTTCAACAAAGATAACCTTGTTGACCCCAAGCGCGGTAAAAGCAGTTGCCGTTACAGACGGTATCGCATCTTCAGAGACGTATAAAAGAGGCGCGTGATTTAAAGAAGCGATTACCGCAGCATTTGCGGCAGAGATCTCAGCATCTGCTCGTTTTGCATTCACGGTTCGTTGGTCAACGGTCACAGTATATCTGATTTTTTCTGGGCCGACTTCATATCGTGGGACGACGATAACGGTCCACCAACCTTCCTCAGGATGTAACACCTCTGCAATGCATTCTGTATGAGGCTCCGGATTCCAGCATCTCCAGGGGTTCACAGTCGGGTTTTCCAGTCCATTCCAGACATGAATCGGGTTTACCGGTCCGTTCCATATAGGCATATCAGGAGCACGGACATAACCACGAGGATCAACAAGGAATACAAGAAGATCAGAAGGCTCGGTGGTTGTAATTTTCGCAGTAAGCGTGGAATCAGCGTTTCTCACGCGAACATGAAAGCGGTCCCCTGCATATTTTGTTACACGAAGTAAATCGAACTGAGTATTTGATACTGCTGTACTTGCTGACCACAGTCCTATGCGGGATACAGGATGATAAATGTCACCTGCATTTCCTGGCCCATCGTATGGGGTAGGCCAGTCGTCAGAGCTCATATCAATGTATTTTGGGTACACCTGTGTGAGTAAAGCACCAGCCTGGCTGCTGCTTGTTATGGAAATTCCTGTAACATTGACGCCTAGGGCGCACCATTTCGGACCAAGTAACATCATATACCCTAAATCACTTGAAATCTTTGGGTCATCGTTCTGAATCTCATCAACTTCAACAACCCTGGTAAGTGTCTTTGTTCGTTTTAAAATAGTTTTCACATCATCCATATAACCGCTTCCATCCACGGCGACCACAGCAAGATCTGAAGAAGTCCAGTAATTCTGTGCGATTTGTGCTGCGGCGATGACAGAATCTGTTGGGACATCATAGATAAATGGAGTCACCCCATGGTTTGAAAGATAGGCGTTCCAATCATCAATGAGATACTGCGTTGTGTCGTCTACCGTCCCACGGTCTCCTTCAGTCCCATAGTAGCTTGTCGGTGTGTCATCCCCTTCATATATAATAGGAGCAACATAACGTGTCCCCCCCTCAACATAGTTACAGGCGGGAATCGCTGCGAGATATCCAAATTCATCCTTTGTGCTAAGAGGGTCATTTGAAACCTTGAGGGTGTTCGCGATAGGGGTAATCTGCGGTTGTGGGATCGATGGTGGGATTGACGCGCTCTCTTCTATATCAAAAGTCAAGACATATGCCCCTGAACCATAGGAATAATACTCCCATTCAGTCGGATGAGGAACATCAACCCATCCTGGGAAAATGTCGATACGGACCCTCCATTCCCCTGTTTCTGAAGCAGGATATAAAAGCTCATCATCATAATAGGCGTCCTCCTCATAGACCAATGTTCCACTTGGTGAAAACAAAGTAATATCAAAATCAGAGAACAAGGCCGTATTTTTCATTTCTAAACTGAAATTTATACCTTTTCCAACATTAACAAAAAACTTATAGAAATCATAGGAGTCGTTCATGTCCAGATAACCCGTGTATGTTCCTGGGGTTATAGAAAGGGCAGTGGCGAAAACATCAGATGCATCATCTCCGCTCCCTGCGTCATTCTGAGTTGTTATGGTTATTGTAAAGTTATAATCTCCGATTCCTGTTCCGCTTACATAGAGTAATTTAATGTAATGATATCCGGTGTACGCTGCAGTATGGGTAACTACTTCTGGGTCACTTGCTGGGTTAGTCGATGACAGAATCTCAATTTGATTATTATCAAGCAAGAAAAGATCAATGTTGAACCCTGCTTGCGGCACTAAAGTGATTGTAACATCCTGACCTTGGCTTATTGAAAAGAAGTACCAATCGAATATATCTGTAGATGCTATGGTGCCTGTTCTTCCCCGACCAGGTGTGTTATCAATACATTCACCAGGATAGAGGGGGGTTGCGTAATCAAACTCATTGCCTGCATCCTTTTTTGTACCAGCATCGGGATTGTCAGTGCTCTTTGTCATCGGTGCAGGCTCATCGTACAGTATGTATTTACGATCAGGAACCAATGGCCCAAGATCTTTTTCTTCATCATTGTACTGTTTATGACTTTGGTTTTGTTGATATACAATAGACGATGAGTTACCCTGCATTGAGCTCGCAGGAACAAAAAACATAGTTCCAAGTAAAAGTATACAGAATACAACAGCCCAAACCTTTCTTCTTTTATTTTTCATGCTTGTTCCTCCATTTGAAATTGTTCAAACTTCTTGAATGGATTGAAGAGGATCATATGTCTTTTTATTTTAACCATAGTTCATTAGCTAAATGATATTATTCCATGGTTTTCCTCAGTCAAATCCCTTTCATATTATCCACTATAAAAAAGTAGTTACTTCTGAATATAAAAGAGTTTTTTACTCAAAATTGAACGAATTGATACTTGACCATATTATTTCTTTATTTCTTCATTAATTTTTGTACTATCATAGAAGGGAGTATTTATATAAAAAAGTAATTTTTTTACTAAATTCTTCAATAAAAGACAATTTCTAATAATCTAAAAAAAGAAAGAAAAAAATTACTTTCATCCGAGTTTCATTAGCAGCGCTCGAAATCGTGATTGTTGTAATAATGCTTTCAGCAGCAGCGGATGCTTTTCAAGAAGTTTTGCATAGCCTGGGGAGACATGGGAGAGAATATCTTCATAAGGAATGGATGAGTCGGATTGATATGGCTGTGCAAGAACCCCTGTGTTTTTAATCTGTGCTGTCGGAGTCGTAGTGAACTCATAGATACCACCTGCATCTTGTGCATATCCATTATCTGCAATGGCTCTATACCAATATTTTGTAATCGGACTTAGATTCCCAACATATATCTGAAACGCCCCTGTAGCATTCATGGTTTGTGGCATGGTTGATTGATCAAAGATATTAGGACCTTTATCACTATAAACAAACCAGACATCGCACTCAGCGGTCCCTCCAGTGTGCCAAAGCTCTCCTTTCAATATCGCATGGTTTTTGCCGATTTCAACGGGTTGTCTGGTTATCACCACTGGTCTTCCTGGTGTGACCTGCCGGATAATTCCTGCCCAGGTATCTGCATCATTTTCGGCAACAGCCTTGAAGTAATATGTTGTATTAACGGTAAGACCTGTGAGAGAAACATTGAAGACCCCGGTATCGGTCATATTCTGAGGAGAAGTTTGTATATTTAATGAATTTATATCGGTTCCATATAAGAAGTACACAAGACAAGATGACGCGCCTCCCATATGCCAAAGATTTCCCCTAAGCGTCGCCTCAGTAAGTCCAACGTTTGAAGCATTATCGGTGACAACACGTGGACCACCAGGGATAAACGTAAAATCATGTCCAACACCAAATTGATTCACTGCTTTAAGATTTTCCCCGATGGCACGATAGTGATATGTCGTGGTCCGACTTAGGTTTTGGATGTTAATCGAAAATAATCCAAGCCCATAATGGTTATCCGCCCAGTCCCGATAGAGATAATCTTGCCAGTCCGTATGGGATTCAATGTCCCAGACGAACCCTTCATTCCAGTTATCAGGGCTTTCAAAAATAATATCAAGTTGTCCCCATAATCTTACCGCTGTTCCTTCTTCATTGATATGATCCCATACACCTGTATCAATAACAAAAGGTCGTATACATCCAGAGAAAAATGATATACTACAGAGTATTCCTACGATTATTATTGGTATGAATTTTTTCTTCTTCATATATTTCGTCCTCCATAAGATGATATGAAATGAAGTTTATATATATTTCCCAAGTTAAAATCACTTATTGTCGATATTTTTTTATGAAATCAAAGGAAAATAATTCTAGCTATGCATTGGTGAACTAAATAAAAATAAAAAAATTTGATGGGGTGTTACTGATATCCACCAATCATAAGGCTTGGGTCGCCAAGCAACGCCCATTGTTGGATGGTTTTTGGATGACCTGCTGCAAGATCAGTCATGTCAAACGTGTTAGCATAGGAAATTATTGTCTGCTTATGAGCTTGTCCTAGAATATGTTGTTCTTCGGCTCCATACTGCTTGAAGAATTCAATGGTGACCCAACCATCACCACCACCGGTTGTGAGATCAACACCAGGCATTCCATACCCAAGACCCGTGTTGCCTATGCTCGCAATAGATCCACCGCGTGGATTTCGAATAAGTCTCCAACTGAATGCCTCAGGTACCGGTGTTCCATAGCACCACATGCTGAGTTTCGGGAAGTTCGGTAGCAAATAGATCATACCATCAAGCAATCCATATATCATCGACACGTTGAACTGGCTGTTATGACACCCCCCTATAATTGTGATCGGGAGTTTCTCACCGTTTTTGATGGTGTCCATTGGGAATATTGGTTTGGTGAAAAACGGTGACCACGGTTGAAGGGTTGTGACTCTAAGTCCTGTAATACTTCCGTATCGACGATTCCCAGCGACACCAGGGTAATGATCAGCCCAGACATTGGGACTGCCATGGCCTGAAATGAACATAAACCCAGCACCTTCGTTCCAAGCGTTAATCACGTCTTCCTCCCCAGTTAACTTTCCGTTTGAGGCCCAGACGATTTCCCGTTCAAATTCTTCTGGCATATAATACATAGCACCACCCCGACCAAGCAAAACTTTTTCTCCGGTGGTGTATTCACCCTCATAGTACATCTCTGTGTCATTTCGCCAATCCTCAAAAACGATCTCATTAGTACTGTTTTTTATCCAGACATGGATGCTACTGAGATTACCGTATGGCTTCGGATCATAGCTTTTTCCCCGGATGGTAAGAACCCCAGAAACATAGCTCATGTTTGCCCAGAAATAAAACTCATTACAATATGCCTCGCCCTCAGAAGGAGAATACGTAAAATCAGTGTTTCCAAGAACATTTCCCTCAGAGACCGTCACAATCTCAGCCATGGGCAATCCAGGGTATTGGCTAATTCGTAAATAGTCATCATGGTTAAAGGTAAGGTTGGTTTCCTTTGTTTTATCAACCGTGACATTAATGGTTTCAATAGGCCCATACTCTGCAGAAGGATTGTGGCTCTGCGCGTAAATCGTGTATGTCCCTTTTGGGAGCCCAGTAGTGTTCCATTGAATGTTTAGATCCTGTTGGTCTAAGAATCCATCACCGCTAATAGCTACGATTTTATTGAACCAGTCTTGGCCATAGGTTGTTGTTTCATAGGTGATGATCTTCTTTACGACGGTTCGGACCTCAGCAACGCTCACGCATGCAAGTCTGCCGACGGCTACATCAGGATAGAGATCGATTCCGGTATCATTTTCAACCCCTGGTTTTCCCCATGCAGCAAACACGCCATCCCCATTGGGATCCCAGCTACTGAAGTTCCCTGTGGAGTTGTAGATATCAGCATAATAAAGGTCGCTGATAACACCCGGATCATGAAGAGTGCTTTCTGCACTTAAGGGGAATTTGGGGTTATCATATAGATTTGTATATCGAACAGGTACGTGCCATGCCTTACTTCCTTCGTTTACATTATCTCGTGGTTTAGCAAAAATCATATTTCTTAATCCACCAACTAAAAGAACATATTCGACGCCCCATGTTTCAATCGCGTCTTTAATGAAATATTTAATCTTCTCTGGTTTATCAACACCGGTATAGTTTTTATAGATATCTTCGGTTGTTTTAAGTATCGTCATCTTACCGTAGCTATCTTTATGTTCTATGAGTGGTTGGAGTGCTTTTTCAAAAGATTTTGGTGCGATTATAACTAGGTTATATTCCGTGTTTGCTGGAAACGGGTTGTACGCCGGTGAAGTATAAGTAACAGAGAGGTCCGCAGCGTTGGCGATATGTAGGGTTCCTGTCGCTGGTGTGTATCGAATCGGATAATAATAGACGTTTAAAAAGGTGACATGCTTGTTGTTTTTATTTACACCTACTCCAATTGAAGTTGTAAACCATGTCTCTGGATACGGTGTTGTCATCGCATAGACTTGCTCGTCTTTAACCCTGGTATACGCGGCTAGGCTTTGAGATTCAATAGTGAGAGGAAGCATTTGGGCAGCTGGTCTAATTTTTTGGTCAATCTGCTGGGTGGTTATATCAAGCGGGTTTAGTGAAACACGGATATTCCTTGCCCCAAAAGGAAGTTCGAAGGTACGCACAATCTTAGGAAGTTGCGGTTGCCCGGCTTTTGTTTGAAATGTGGATGTCCCAGAAAGTTCAATTAAAAGATATTCATCGTTATCAACGGATTGTATCTGAAAAGACGGTGTATATACATGTGCAGAAAGAAATTCGGTCGATTTTTGGTTACCTTGTGTTGCAACAGCTCCAATGGTTGTACCTACAAGAATTCCTACAACAAACAGAATTGCTATTTTCTTCATTTTATTTATAACCCCCTATTTATGTAAATATATTATGGTTCAGTAGTAATTAAATATTTGGGTCCTTCCTTGGAAGCGATGAATTCTGAATATAATCTTTTAGAAACAGTTTTTTGCTCCGAATGTTTCTTTTTATTTCTTATCTTTTAATTGATAGCAGACAATTAATTCATCTTTTTTCTTTACTTTGAAACAATAGAAATATATTTTCACAGTTTTCATCAAATTTCAAGGAAATTTTTAAAAACTACTAGATATTGCAAGAAATTAATACATTGCGGAGGTATTGATATGAACATCCCTGTAAAAGATAATGTGTCTTGGGTGGGTAAAATCGATTGGGAGCTTCGGAAATTCCATGGAAATGAGCTATCCACGCATCGTGGTTCAACCTATAATTCCTATCTGATTAAAGAGGAGAAAATCGCACTTATTGACACTGTCTGGGGTCCGTTTGCTAAAGAGTTTGTCAGAAATCTTACCAGAGAAATCGATCTCGAAAAAATCGATTATGTCATCGCGAACCATGGGGAGACAGATCACAGTGGCGCGCTTCCTGAGCTAATGAAGCAAATCCCGAATACTCCTATTTATTGTACATCAAATGCCGTGAAATCTTTAAAGGGTCAATATCATGAAGACTGGGATTTCCAGGTCGTTAAAACCGGTGACCGCCTAAATCTTGGGAAAAAAGATTTGGTGTTTATCGAGGCACCAATGCTTCATTGGCCTGATTCGATGTTCTGCTACCTTACTGGTGATAACATCCTATTTAGCAATGATGCATTCGGAGAGCATTATGCCTCGGAATTCATGTTTAATGACTTGGTTGATCAATCAGAACTTATTTCTGAGGCCATGAAATACTATGCAAACATTCTAACCCCATTTAGTGCCCTTGTCGAAAAGAAAATAAAGGAGGTACTCACACTGAACCTCCCCGTAGACGTGATTTGCACTAGTCATGGTGTCATCTGGCGGGACAACCCAAAACAAATCATCGAAACCTATCTAAAATGGGCGAAGAGCTATAAAGAAAATCAGATTACCATTCTCTATGACACAATGTGGAATGGTACGCGAGTTATGGCTGAGCAGATCGCGGAAGGTATTGTTCATGCGGACAAGACAGTGACCGTAAAACTTATCAACGTTGGACAGAGGGATAAAAACGATGCTATCACTGAAATATTCAAATCAAAGGCAATTCTGGTTGGCTCTCCAACGATTAATAAAGGAATCCTTACCGCGATTGCAGCCCTGCTTGAGGAACTCCGAGGATTAGGATTTAAAGAGAAAAAAGCAGCAGCATTTGGGTGCTATGGGTGGAGCGGAGAGTCCGTTCATCTCATCAATGACCATCTGAAGGCAGCAGGGTTTTCCATGGTTCATGATGGATTAAAAGTGCTGTGGAATCCTGATGATGCTGGTAGGAAAGCTTGTTTTGAATACGGAGAGATGTTAACAAAAAAATTCTGATGAAAGAGTTCTTTTTTTCGTTATTACCAGTGTTTCATCTGCATATACACATGCATATCATGATAGAGAAAAAATAAAAAAATTCGATTTTGCACATCACTATTTTATATAGAAGGGAAAAACATGCAAAATTTATATACTTATGTAACTTTATATTAACATCAATGAGAATACTTATGAAACATAAAAAAAGGAAAAAAATGATTACAATTTTTCTTATTGCTCTTATGTTTTTTTTCACAGTATCTTCATTTACAGGAAGTAAAATCATTCCACAAAAGGTAACTTCTCCGCTTCATAGAACTATTGTCTTTATTGAAAAGTCAACAGGTCTTGAGACACCAGCGAAAGAAGGAGGTAATACCGAGCTAGAACTTGCTGATATGAACAATGACGGAAATTTAGATGTCATCTGTGTGGGTGACCATGGTTCACCGTATATAAATAGTCCTCAGCATGGAATCATGGTGTGGTTGGGTTCTGGCGAGGGCTCTTGGTCTGTGCAACAAGTCGGTAATTTTGGATATGGTGGTATCGAAGCGGGAGACCTCAATGCAGATGGAAATCTTGATGTGGTGTGGGGTATTCATCATAACTATGCAACCCCGGGCTCTGGATTTGGCGATACGCTACTTGGTGCTGCATTAGGAGATGGGACCGGTTCGAATTGGATTCCGTGGGCGACGGGGCTTGGAACTAGCGGAGAAGACTGGGGAATGTTTGAATGTGGTCTTGCTGATTTTGATTGCAATGGCCGTCTTGATCTTATTTCCCAATCGTTTGGCTGCTGTAACGGATATCATTTGTATGAAAACCATGGTAATGGAACTTGGGCACAGAGATGGTCTTTAAGTGGAGGAAATAACAATAATAACCTAGAAACCGCTGACTTTAATGCAGATGGATTCCCTGATTTTGCAGGTAACCGTGAAGCAACCCATGTCTTTTTTGGTGATGGTACCTTCTCTTTTTCTATGACACAGACTGGTCTTCCTGGAGGATTATGGAACGGTCTTGACTGTGGGGATATGAACAACGATGGTTGGGATGATATTGTCCTTGGAAGCGATTCAACTGGTGTTCAATGTTATATTTACGATTCGCAAAATAACGACTGGGATTCAGTATCAAATGGCTTACCAACATCTGGTGTATATTATCCTCAGTTTGGTGATCTCAATGGCGATGGATTTCTTGATATCCTTGGCTATGATGGCCCAACTGGATATGCGTATCTAGGTGATGGTAATGGGAATTGGGTCCTTGATGGGACGTTTTCTATGCCTTCCCCTGGTGATTTCTCAGCTTTTCTTGTAGATGGTGATTTTGACCACGATGGTCGAGAGGATGTTGTTATACAAGCTGAACAAGGAAGTTGGCCGTCTTATCAAAATCAATTAAAAGCATTCTCCCCATGGCTCGCACCAAATGAACTTTCTGCATTGGTACAATCCCCTCATGGGGGAGAAACATTCAGAAGCGGATCGATTCGAAATATCCGATGGCTCTCTGCAGTTCCGCTTTCTCAGGGTTTATCAACAGTCGATATTCTGATTTCTCGTCATGGTGTTGGTGGTCCTTGGGAGCCTATTGCGACTGATATCCCGAACAATGGTTGCTATCAATGGCTCATCGATACGGGGGGATCTGACAATTGTCGAATGAAGGTTGTCGTCAAAACATCCCAGTCAAGCACCTCAGCGATATCGGCATCTGATTTCACCGTCCTTGGGTTTGATGTTGATGCACATGGTCCGTATTATGGGACACCTCATGAGATTATTCAGTTTACAGGAACCGCGGAAAACGGTTCTCCCCCCTATGACTTTCATTGGGATTTCGGTGATGGTAATACTTCAACTATGCAGAACCCAACACATAGTTATGCGAACATTGGGAATTATACCGTCGTCCTATCGGTCACCGACGCAACTGGATTAACCATCACGGATACCACTTGGGCGTTGATTGATGACACCAATGCCCCTCCTATTACCCCAGAAATTGATGGCCCGCCTCGTGGAAAACCTTTCATTCAATATATTTTCACTATTGTCACGACGGATGTTGATGCGGATACTGTCTTCTATTACGTTGACTGGGGAGATAATACGACGAGTGGATGGCTTGGACCATATGGTTCTGGTGTGCAACAATCCGTAACTCATAGTTGGAATCAAAAAGGAACGTATTCTGTCAAAGTAAAGGCGAAAGATATTCATGGCGCAGAGAGCGATTGGGGGGTACTTTCTGTAAAGATACGGTTCTTATATGGTATGTCGCTTCATATTTTCTTACGATGGTTTTTTGATCGGTTCCCGGATGCGTTTCCCTTATTACGATTTCTCCTACAATTCATATAGTCTATGGTCTTGTTTCTTTATCTTTAACATTTTTCTCTAAGAAAGATATATACATATATATATCTTTTATATTGAAGAAAAAAATAAATCATCTTTGTAACGTCACACCACGCTGATTCTGATACGTGCCTGATCGCTCATGATACAATGCTTTCGGTATATGACCAAGATACTCAAAAACAATCTGACAAAAACGATCACCAATCGGTATTTCCACTTCCTTATCGCTTGCATTAAAACAGCCAAAGGTAAGCGTCCCATGAAACCCAGCATCAACCTTCCCAAAACTTGCCAAGATACCTTTGCGTGCGTAGCTAGATCGAATCCATAACTGAGAGGTAATCTGTGGTCCCATTTTTACAAATTCCTTTGTACTAATAGCAAACCAAGTCAACGGGGGAATAACCGCGACACCATCCTTGAAATGCTGATCTGTTTTTCTGATAAATATCTCCTCAATCGAAAGATCATACCCATTAGGGGTCAGGTTCTTTTGCACAAACGGTTCGATACCAAGCTCTCCCTCTTGAATTGCTTGTTCGATATCCAAATCAGAAAGAACAGTCATAATAACCACACGAGATTATCCTGTGATGGCCACCTTATTAATCATCACATTCTGAAGTGGCTTGTCGTTGGCATTAGTCTTTACACTCGAAATACAATCCACAACATCCATCCCTTCGACCACCTTCCCGAACACAGGATGTGCACTAGAGTATGGCTTTTTATCAAAATCCAGATAACAGTTATCAATCACATTGATGAACCACTGGCTCCCACCCGTGTTTGGACCACGGTTCGCCATCGCAATCGTGCCTCGCACGTTACTAAGATCCTTATGAAATTCATCCTTAATCGTATAGCCTGGACCACCCGTGCCATTTCCCTTCGGACACCCCCCCTGGACCATGAACTGAGGAATCACCCGATGGAAAATCAATCCATTATAGAAACCTTTGTTTACAAGGTCAACGAAGTTGTGAGTTGTGATTGGTGCTTTATCCTCATAAAGCTCTATGATAAACTTGCCTTTATTTGTATCAAATAACGCTTTCCGATTTGCCATTGATATTCCTCTTCTTTACTCAATTGTAATTAAATTAATAACAATATCTGTATATGGTTTACCACCACCAGCGGGATTGGAATTATCCTGGGGTTGACTTGCAATATCTCTCACAACTTCAATACCTTCAATTGTGACACCAAATGCCGCATAGTTACCATCAAGAAAATGTTGGGCGCCGTCACAGATAAAAAATTCTGCACTTCCCCCTACTTGTGGGTCAGTACTCGCCATCGAAATTGAACCGTCGACATGTTTTACATCACTTGTTTCGAATTGAATATTTCCGTAAGGACTAAATTGTTCTGTTCCATCAGGGAAATAGCGTCCTGCTTGTATCATAAAATCATCGCTGATTCTATAAAAAATCATGCCATTATAAAATCCATCATTTACAAGTGTCACAAAATTATTGACTGTTATCGGCATTTTATCTTCAAATAACTCTACTTTAAAGGTTCCAAGGCTTGTTTCAAAGACGGCTACTGGATTTTCCTTTGGCGTTTCATCGCTATTGGAAATTAACGATAAATTCTGAAGTAATGCAAATGCAACAACAGCAATCACAACAACAATAAGAACAAGCGCAAGATAGATCCATTTTCTCGATGATTTTTGTAGTTTCTGAGGTGGATTATCCACACGCTTCCTTGGTTTATTTATCGGACTCATGACTGTTTCCCCACAACAATTAGTAGTATCTGGGATGTCACATCCTCTTTTAAAAGTTTTTAAAAGCATCTGTTCCAGGTTCTACGGGATGGTGAATGAGTCACCCTCCGATTGTATTTTATTACCGGCAGTATCAGTCGCGATAATCCAGAACTCAATAGTCTGACCAGAGGGAAATTGGCCAAGTTCAACACCAAAAACAGGTGCATTTGATTGATTAAATAAGGGGTCTTCCTCATGACGGTTTTGCACCGGGAATTCACCATAACGATACATTTCATAGGATATCGTATCGGTCCCATCATAACAGTAAAGAATGATGCTGCGAATGGAAAAGGGACTTGTCGATGTCACGTTTGCAAAGATTATCACGTTACTGGTGTTCGTGAGATTCGTAGAATTATAAAAAATGCTATGAAACTGCGGGCCCCAGGTATGACCGCTTTCGTTAAGAACAAACGGCCGTGTTTGAAGGCAAACCAGACCTTGGTCATCGACTGCTTTTACAGAGAGAACGTAATCACCAAGCGGATAATCACTAAGATCCCAAGAGAGATTCCAGGTGGTCGTCCCAACAGCTGTCTTCGTATTGTTATCCAAGGAAACCTCGACACGGTCAACGCCACGATTATCAGAGCTATACCCCGAGACTGACAGAATATCTTGTTCAAGAATAGCACCTTCAGCAGGAGTTTCAACAGCAAGCACAGGTGGGAGTGCATCAATCAAAAGGATGGTTCGTTCATCGGTGATGTCTCCTGGTGTCGCAGCCATAATCACATGAGTGCCAAGAGATTCTCCGGAAGTACCCCATTCGTATACCCATTCCCCGTCCACCACGGGGCATTCGATCACTGCAGGGCTCTCATCAAAGGAGAGAAACACCAGTTCTGTTGAGGCGACTCCAGAGAGCAAAACCGTATCGCCAACATTAACAATGGGTGTCTCGAAAAGAACAGTATCCGGGGTGACGATCTGCACATGGTCAGCGTTGGTCTGAATAGAGACATCCACAGAAACATTAAGTATGACATGGGTTTGACGATTATTATTCCGGAAGATCACATACCAATCTTGAGGAATGGTTAAACCGGTGAACGTCGCATATTGCACATCCAGATAATTACAACAGACAAACGATTCCCCTTGCTTGTAGCGCTTGAAGTTCTCCGGGTCAACAAAAAAACACTCCAGAAACACAGTGGACTCATGTCTGCCGATCCCCTCGTTGATGAAATGCCTCTGCAGTTGGTATCCCTCACATGACATATGAAGCTGAAATTGACAATCACCTGAAGGTAAAACCTCCTTGGTTATTTGTTGAGGTTTATGGGAGACGTCAAGTAGGACGATCATAAATTGTTTATCGACTCCAGTCTTCAGTCTCCGCAGGGTGTTATGTCGTGCGAGTTGCCAGGGCTTTTTCAGGTTCCCTTCCTGGATCAAAAAAACATAATCAAGGTTCTTCCCAAGCTCAAAACTACACCATCCATTCGAATTGGTATAGTTCCAGGTTGTGATTGTAACCCCGTTGATGACATCGGGGACTTGATGCAGCCGCTCCTCGACCCTACCAAAAAGAGCTGTGAGGAATCTTCCTTTGAGGAATTCAGGGAGTCTGTCCCATATGCTTTGGATTTTCTCCCAGATGAGGTTCTTATAATACGTTATATCCTTCAACCCTTTCACCAAGACAACCACCCGTGCGCCATCAATAGGTTGTCTGAACAGGTCAATGACTCTGAAATCAACGGTGATGCGATCTTCCTCATGGATATAGCGTGCGGTGTCATGAATAATAGTACCATCACCACGCCATTGATAGATCGCCGACATGTTCTTACCCCATCCATAAGCGTATACATCAGGTTGGTCAACCGCCCCACCTGTATCGCTCCACCAGTTGTCGTTCTCATGCCAGCCACGTTCATAGAACTCTCGCCAGACATGATCCTCCCCTACGTTACTTGCAGAAATGGATGGGACAAGCGCTGCGCGTTGCGCAGCGATTGCTATCTTCTGCAGTTCCCCGCACCAGCCGTTGTGCTCATGGGCGATGACGTTGGCTTGTGCAGGTCTGTCGCCAAATGCAGGGTATGGGACTGTTTTACCGATCCAATAGCTGATCGCCTCAATCGCCGTCGGATGCTGATCTATACAGACGCTCCATAAACGACCCGCCGGTTGATAATAGGATTCGCAGTCCCAGAGATACTGGATCGTGGAGAGTTTCTCTTTGAGTAAGGGATACCCAAGGTCATTATGTTCAAAAAGATAGTTACGCCACAATGGTCCGTAGACCGCATCGATTTCTTCGTTGGTTATACTGGGATGCACCACATACCAGTAATAGATTCCAGAGGGAAGTTCAAGGTGTTGCTCAGTACCATTCTCAAGAAATCTGTATCGTATCGTTGAGAAATAATCACCGGCTCCCCCATCGTAGTCTATAATGTCAGCATAATTTATCCATTGATCATGGTCATACAACGCTTCAACGTTTTCTTTGAGAAGCACAGCAGGAGGAACTCTCCCAGCAGGGCAGCATGCGATGGAAAATGCGATCTCATCAGCATATTGAATACTAGCATTTATCAAAATAGCAGCGTAGCTTTCCGGGTTGTCAAGGGTAAGGAACTGGCTGGTGAGTCGTGATTGGATCCATCGCGGTGATTTCACGATCGCTGCGATGACGGTCTCGGATAATCCGTAAGTTGCTGGCTCGAGTACCTGCGGTTGTAACGTCAGGTTGTTTGCTTCGAATCTTATGTAGAAATCAGATTCTGGTGGGATGTCGATTTCTGTGGATATCTTTGAGACTATTTGTTTATCAGAGGTACATATTTGCGATAGATAAGGTGCTCCGTACACCTCTGGAAGAACAAGAGAACACCATATGCATATGACAAGCATTATTTTTATAGCTGAAACACTCTTTGTTGAAATACAGGTTCCCCCTTATACAAATAAATAGAATTTCCGTATATAAATAGACTTCGTATCATCAAGAATGTCGTAACAATCTGAGGCGGTGAGAAAGAGGATGAACCAATGACGGAGAGTCTGAGAAGATCGCTGTTGTGAATATACCAACGACAAATCTATTGCCAATAAATCCAAGCTTATAGCCTTTCGAAATCAAAATAGTTTCACCAGAACGGTAGAGATTTACAGTTGAAGAAATAATGACCAATAAATTTTTAGCTTTCACTGAAACAAATTCCTCTGTCTGATTCTTCTCCGTTATAGACCCAAAGATATAGGATCGTTTAAGGGAGATAACCTGCACGGCCAAGGGTGCTGACCAGTTGCTCTCCTCATGATATACATCTTTTGCTTTCACCTTGATTTGATAGTCACCTGTCCTATACCATTGGTGAGAGACGTTTACCTCTTGTCCGCTTTCAAAGGGACCAATCCAAGATGTATTCGTTCCATCGCCCCAGTCCACAAAATATTCTATAGTATTGTCATTAGGATCATACGAGGAAAACACATAATCATATATCCCGCCAACAAAGCATTTCGTCTCACCAGTAATCGTTGGAGTAGAGGGGGGCTCATTAAACCGATGAAGTGCGACGTCTAGGATTTCAGCACTAGATAAGTCAACGGTCATCTGATGCTCTTGGGGATGATATCCTTCCACAGAGAAATTCACGGTATAGGTCCCCGGAGGGAGAAACAAATGGTATCTCCCAAACCGTGGTTCACTCATGTAATGTTCTCCATTTGGAAATGTGATTCCTTTAAGCGTTATTGTAGCAACTAGTGGTGCACCATTATAGGAATCTTTCACATGGCCGCTAATAGTGATTGGTCGTTGCAGCAACCATAAGGTCCCAGGCCAGACCAATACTGCTTCAGAGAGAGCACTTGCGTAAGTTGGTTGAAACGTGGTATGGGTCTCAATAAGATTAGAATATGAACCATTATAAGCAAGTTGCCATTGATAATGTTCACCATCTGCACTCGCAAGACGATTCGCGCCACCATACCCGACGGCATAGGAAAGACGAACTGCCTCTGACTGAAGGAAGCTTGTAAAAGGATGAACAAGGGAGAGATATCCATATAAAACCTCACGACCAGAGGAATGATAATCAAGCACTTTTGCAAAATATCGATCGTTACTAAATACCAGCATGGTTTGTGTTTCTGCTTCGGAAGCCGGACTGGCACCCTTATACGTTTCAGAATATGGGTCTGTGCTTCCAGAACCTGAGGAATACCAGCCAAATGGATAATTCCGATTCAGATCCACACCATCAGGCGGAAAACGGTTTTTTCTCCACATATTGTTGAAATTATACATATATGTATACCCATCTGGGTTCCAGACTGGAGCAATCCAGATCTCATAAGAATTGACTGCAGTAGTGACAGCGGGGTCTGTTCCATATTGAGTCGTGAATTTCATGATTGAATAGTTACAGAGAACAGGTGTCACAATTTCCCGTGCATGATGAGCACCTACCATTAAAAAATTTGGTTCATCTTCATCCTGGTTCACGTTATCTGAGATTTTTAACGCATACAAATGTCTCCCTTCATACGTCGCTGAAATATTGTACCATGTTGTGAGATCATAGACTTTACAAATCGCGGGATACTGATTTTCATAATTGTACAGTTCGTTGATAATCTCAGGATAATCAAGGTATCCTGCGGGAACTAAAGGTGCCATACTTTGCATTTGTTCAGCTTGAATTTCACAAAAAGGTCTCCCCTGAGTAAGTATTTCGATGTGAAATCCTTGCGTTTGCAGTTCCTTTAATTCATCAGGACTGATAATCAACTCAAATGCGTCATCAGTAATAGTATTATCTAATACATCGAATCCTTGTCGTATAAAAGCAGAAGCAATCTCCTGTGCATCATCACTTTTTAAAAGAACATGATTTAATCTTTCCGAATCATCTAGAATTAATGTTCTTTTCAGGTTGTTTGACTGGTTTGCAGTGACATTTGCATAACTCATCATACATAATAAAATACATGCTAGCAGACAAATCCATTTGTTTTTCATGGTATATCCCCCTATAACAATTCTATAATTAGATACATCCAGGGTCTTATAAAACTATCCAACGAGTGGCAAGAAGTATCATCATAAGCAAATTGTTCATAATTTGCATTTTTCTTTAAAATCATAGGATAATATATTTGACTACCGAGGGAGATACTCTTTTAATCGCTGTAATGCCGATATTTTTTCCTTTTCACCTATTTTCGCTTGTTCAACACTCTGTCGAATCATTTCTGTTGCTTCATCAATTGCTTTCCGATTTACAGGGTAAGGAACACCATCTTTCCCGCCTACCGTGAAACTAAACCGCACCGGATCCTCCCATGAGGGGGTCTCATTATAAATGAGATCTGAGATCAATGCCAAGGCACGTACGGTGTTTGGACCAACGCCTTTCAACGCCAGCAGCTCCTCATAATTCCGAGGATGCACATCATAGATCGCCTTCATCTTCTGCCAGTTGATGGTCCGCGGCATCGCCAGATGCGAATACACCTGGTTGTACAAGGAGGGAGACATCCACTCATCCAAAGTGTGTTGCGCCGCATGGCGGGTCAGTCTCGCCCAATCCTGCTGCAAATGCGAGGGATGATCATTCACCAGATCCACAGACACCTGCTGGGTTGAACGACTGTATTTCGCAGTCATATCTAGCACATACTCCTGTCGATCATCACCAACGATCGCATTGTGCGGCTCACAAATGAAACTTGTGACATCCTCAGAGAGCCAATGGTACCGACGTGCATACCCCGTATCATTATTCATCCCCTGCTGAATCACAGCCCATTTCTTATCTGCAGATAACAGAAACACATGATGATACAAGGTGTGACCATCCTGAATCGCGGTGTTATCCACTTTTGCTGCCATACGACTGCAATACTGCAGCCGCTTCACCATCGCACTTGACAGGTGATACTGCTCACCGGATGTGGCAATCTCAGCAAGCGTATTCCGAGACGTCTTCCCCTTACCCCCACACACCGTAATCCCAAGGTCTAATGAGTTGAGTGCTTCTTTTAATGCTCCACAGGTGACCGTGGTCGTTCCTGAGGAATGCCAGTCATAACCCAAGACACAGGAAAACGCCTGAAACCAGAAAGGATCAGATAAGCGTCGTAACACCTCATCGGTCCCATACTCATACACAAGCACCTCAGCAATCCCCTTAGAAAGCGCGACCATACGTGTGAACAACCATCGAGGTGCTCTCCCGGGATGCAATGGAAGACTCGCAACTCCTGTTTTTGGCATACATTACTCTTCCCAATAGACCCCTAGTGTTTTTAACCCTTGGTTCAGGTTCACTGAAACTATCGCAGAAGAACATTCATACCGAAAAAATATAAAGAGACCATTGTTTCTTTGACCAAACTCCTAAGGAGAGTTTTTACAAAAAACAGTATCAGCCCTGAGGAGCATACATGGCAACACCAGATTTCACAACCTACATGAAACAGTTACATACTCAACTGCAAAAATATTTTCCATCATCAGATATCTGGACACCAGCGGATGATGCTATCTATAAAACGATAGACCTCTACCGGGTCCCCCTCAAAGAAGCTAAGGAGATGCAACTCAAATCCATAAAACATACCTTCACCTACCAATATAACAACAACAAATTCTATCAGAATTTCTGCAAAGAACGAAATTTCTCCCCCACCGACATTCACACCAATGATGATTTAGAGAAAATCCCACTCATCCCTGAAACCTTCTATAAAGATTACCCAACTGGACGTGATTTTGCAACCTGGCTGGGAAACATTTTCACCGGACCACTCCCCAGGATTGTGATTCCCCAGAAAAACCCGACCTACGATGAAGTCATCAACGCCTTCAACCAAGCAGGAATGGCGGTCGCCTACAGCAGTGGAACCAGCGGTCGACACACCTTTATCCCGAGGGATCAACGCACCTATTACACCTCCGAATTTGCCGCAGCAAAATCCGTTATTTCCATGGTCTATCCTTTATGGGATCCAAGTCTTTATGGGTACCTGTTGATGCCAAACCCGAAAAAAACCAATGTGTATGCCGGAAAAGTCTGCACCATCTATTTCGATGCGATTCAGGACGTCCAAGTCGCGATTGACCGGGAAATCACCACAGAACTCATCCAGATGACCATGACCAATCAGAAGGGCATCAAAAGCTCCATCGTTAAATTAGCCGCAAAACGGCAATCCAAAAAAATGATCGATGACATCATTCGCTGGCTGGAGTCCCATGAAAAAAACACACACAAAATCGCGATTGTCGGCGCGCCATTCATCCTTTCCTTTGTAATGAAGAAGCTCGAGAAAGAAGGCCGCGCCTTTGATTTCGGGGAACGTGGTGGGATTGCCACAGGTGGTGGATGGAAGGCATACGAAGGTGTCCGCGTCCCGGTCGTCGAATTCCGTAAACAAGTCGAAAAAATCCTTGGCATCCCAGAGAAATTCTGTGTCGATCTGTACGGCATGGTGGAAGGAAACGGCTGGCTGACACATTGCCCGGAAGGCCATTACCTTCATGCCCCTTATAATTATTATAAACCATTGGTGCTTGATAAAGAAAACAAGCCAATTGGATACAGGGAATGGGGACGCTATGCGTTCCTGGATGCAGCTGCATTCAGCTACCCCGGATTCCTCATGTCAGGGGACCAAGTTCGAATGCTGGAGCATTGCCCGGTCTGTGACCGCCCTGGCCCAGTACTTGAACCGGAGATCAAACGGGTGACCGGCGCAGAAATCCGCGGGTGCGCCGAGGAAATCCGCCGGATGCTTTCTGCGGATCTCGGAAAGGATTAATAGCATATGCTGACACTGTTGGGACTTAATCGAAAAGAAATGATTCCATCCATCCCGAAAAGAGCTATGAACAGCAGTATTGTTTGTTCTTTTGAAGATGATAACGACCACTCGTAATCGATTTCAAACAACGTTTTTCTCAAACCTCGGTCTCGAGACAGCGCTGTAACATGGAATACGACGTTAACCTGATTACATGGTCGTACCTATGAACTAGAATCTATCAGATCAAGCCTGATGGAGGCATATCTTTTCCCTCAAGGTAGCGGAGTGAACTGGTCGGTCGACGTAACACCTTGATATGAAACCTCCCTGATTGAGTATCTTATTGATGAGATGGATGTCAATGAGGCACGTTCTTTCTGTCACAAAAACGTTCATCGCAGAGGGGTATCTCTTCTTGTAAAAAAATTTCATTTGGAAAAGAATATATGCTCCTTACCTTTCTGGGGCATACTGATATGTTAAGTTTCCGAGAGATGAAAGAGAGAGAATACATCCCCCATGGAACTTATCTGAAACTGCTGATTGGTGGTAGCCTTTCGTTAAGCAAGGTGTTACTTTCCAACCCCGGTGATTTGAAAAAACTCCGGACAATTCAGGGTTCCGAGGAACGATATGTGAGACCAAAACGACCCTATGAATTACCGCTGTATACAGAAGGGATGCGATGTGGTGCGACAAATGAGAAATACCTCAGACCCACCCTATATTGTAATCCGTGCACTCCTGAGGTCGTTGCTCTTGCTTATCACCTTGGTGCATTTCAAAAAACAGACTATGAATTCGCAAAAGCTGCCTTTAAATTCGTCAAAGAAAAACTTGATTTAGAAATTTGTCAGATGGACTCCATTGAGGAGACGATACGTCGTGGTACAGGAACCTGTTTTCATTTAATCTCAGTGTTCATCGCATTGTGTCGGTGCGCTGGAATCAAGGCACGGTATAAGACGTTTGCAATGAACATGATTCAAACATGGTACGATGCGATGGTTGGATCGGATCCCTTAGTAAAAAAATGGTACGATCAAATGGGGTTTTTTATGATGGAAGGGGAAGGAGAAGCCTTTATTGATGGAAAATGGATACCTGCGCATGTCGGACCCACCGCTGAGCGACAAGCAGCAGGCGGCATCCCGATCACACATTTTGGTGAGGGGTCTCTTGGCATCTGGTTCTTTGCCCTGCCGGGAACAACCCAGACGATGGAATCGATCCCCTATGGCTTAGGTATAGGAACTAAAATATTAAAAAAACTGGCCCCTGGCTCTATGGAACGTGTCAATATTAGTATTCAACGTCAGAATGCTGCAGGCAGAAAAATTATCGAGGACGCCGGGGGAAAAGAAGCCTATGATAAAATGGTACGCAAAAAACATAAATCAAAAACCCCAACAATTGAATTATCTAACACTAAAGGTATTGTTTTCGGAGAATGAGTCTTTCCATGGAGCGGTCAGAACAGCATAAGATAAGTGGTGGGATACAAGCACGGTCGAAACGATATATCATCTATCTTGTATTGTTCATGGGGCTTGTCGCCATTATGGATCAATACCTCTCCATGGTTCCCATCACCTTCATGAATTCTATCCTTGATGAATATGCAATCAGCGCCTCGCAGTTCTCATGGTGGGAGGCATTGTATCTGGTTCCAACGTTCTTCATTTTCGCACTCAATGGACTAGTTGATATCATCGGGAGAAAATTTTCAATCCTTCTTCTTATCCTAATCATGGGTTTGTCATCACTGGCTATCGTATTCTTCACCCCAACGTTTCATCTCTTCATGATCTTCTATGCAATCGTGACCTTTACAACAGTATCAAACATGTGGACAATTCCAATTAGTGAGGAAGCACCAGCAAAAAAACGTGCGGAACTCAGCTCCATTGTGTATGTGATAGGACTATTTCCCCTCTCAGCAATCATTCCTCTCTATGTCATTCCAACACTTGGATGGAAATGGATTTACGGGATCATGTTTTTCTTCATGATACCCGTGCTTGTCTTTTGGGTGTTCATGAAGGAAACTGGACGGTATGAAGAAATTAAAGAAGAACGTAAATCAGGAAAATTGAAAAAGCATTTCTTTGGACTCGGGTCAATCAATCGAGGTGACATAAAATATATCTTTTTCTCTGCAGTAATTTGGCTGTGTTGGTTAATTAACTCTCTTCTTATAATCCGCTGGATGGGGTATTACTTCATGGAAATCCATGGGTATGCTCGGAATGAATGGCTCATGGTCTTTCTTGCTTCGGGGATCATGATGATTATTGGTGGCATCGCCAGCGGGTATGTGATGGATAAAATAGGGAGAAAAATAGGATTTATCACCGGAGCAACAGGGTTTGCTCTCTCATTGTTTCTAATGGCATTTGGACCAGTAGCTCTACTGCCAATTTGGGGTGCTCTGACAGGATTTTTCATTGCATTCGCATATGCCTGGGTCATCGTGTATATCCCTGAGATCTTCCCAACGGAACGGAGAGGTGCCTGTCTTGGATGGACAACGACCGTTGCGCGTATCTCATATGTCGTCGGACCGGTGATTGCAGCTGTGATGTTGGAAGCAAACCCCACCATGGAATGGTTCTGGGTCGTTGGAGGACTACTGATGATCCTTGCGATCGTTGTTGTGGTTTTGTTCCATCCCTATGAGACGAAAGTGAAGGAACTCGAAGAAATCGAGGTGAATCGGTAGAAAGATTCTCTAAAAAAGTTAACGATTTATTTTTAAGGAAAAAATCCGGCGTAAATGTTCCCGTTCTTTTTTCTTGAATATTGTAGTGGAAAAACGCTGTTTTAATGGAAAATCGGTATGAGTTGTACAACAAGTCCTTTATAACGTGATAGGCAAAGGTACATAGTGAGGAACTCCTATGAAAATGATCTTGCGAAGAAACGATATGACAAGTATCTGCTGCCCTATGATCGGGAAAAGGACAACACGTACAGCAAAAACGAAACGTGTGGAATTCACAATCGCCTGCCTCCTGATCGTTACTGGTCTTCTTCTAATACTCTTTTTTCAGTGAACTGATAAAAAGAAATTGTGTTTGACCATTCCTTTTGTCCCCTTTTTTTCGAAATCCATATAAAACAGAAGACCCTAATAGAGACATAGCGACAGTAAACAAAGGGAATCGTACAATCATGATTAGCGTCAAAGTCTACCGACAAGGTGATGACGTTGTCATCAGCGCTTGTGACGAACAGCTCTTAGGCAAGAAATTCCGGAAAGGAAAATTTCAAATCGATGTCGCAAAGCACTTTTATGACGGGGAGCGAATCGATAAGAAAACCTTGGAGAAATTCCTTTTTGATGCAACCATTGCTAACCTTGTTGGGAAAGAGACTGTGGCTTGCGCGATCAGCCTTGGGTTGGTTGATCCTCGCTGTATTCTTAAAATCAAGGGAATCCCGCATGCTCAAATCGTCCATATGATATAATTTTTATGATGGACCGTGAAGAAGTTTATTGATTTTTTCCATCATGTTCTCATAATGCGTACCCATCCAATAATATTTATGACAGACAGAGCATAGCCAGAATTCATTTCGGGTTTTAAAAACCTTTTCAGGAATATGTTCCTTAATATTCTTTTTTTCCACAGAGAGAAGAGGAGTATTGCATAGGGTACAGCGAGTCAAAATATTTTTTTCATTAATCGGTATTGTTGTAAGAACCTGACTTAATTGTTCGATGAGGTTCGTTGTTTTTACCCCAAGAACACTGATGCGCGCTTTTTTTGCTCTTTGGATTAATTCTTTATCACGGGAAATAAGCAGTCGTTTTTCATTTTTGGCAATCCGCAAGACAGCTTCGTCGTCTGTTGTTGAATCAGGATAGATCGTGTCAAAACCAAAAATACGGAGCCATTTCGCAAGTGAACCAAGCATGTGATCACATAGCAGTTTCATTGTGTGGAATAACAGAGAGGGGGGATTTGTTTTTTATGGTAATGAACCTCATATTCGTTAGAGGTATCTTTTTACTACAATCATATCGTAATTGGGGTTGCCTACCTTGTCGTATGCAATAACAATAATGGTAAATTTATGCTGCAGTGGAGATCCTCGTCGTGACCATTTCCAGCTATATGGTGCTTGAGTATCGACAAAAACCGGATCATACGTATCATCAATGAAAAATAGGACTTTATCAATACCAGACTGAGCATCTGATGCGTCTACATCTATGGTTATAGCCCCAACGATCAAGGTACGTTGCTGAAACATCCGAGATAGTAAACGAAGGCCCGCGAGATAAAGCCCATTTCGCGGTGAGATAATTGTGATTTGAGGTGGGATTGTATCTTCGTTCGTGTAAGGTGCCATCAGAGGGTAATGGTCCATGTTCATGCCATTAGGAATTTCATAGGGCGTATCGCCAATCCCATCACCATCAGCATCAGAGCCTGTATAATCATCCCAATAGTTCCCCCCAGAGGGATAGCCATCATCCCAAATATTAGTTGCATCATCATAGGCCTGATAGGGATTTGTTATAAAGGTGTTATGATAGATGGAATTATATGATGCGCAGGATATCCCAATCCCTGCGTAAAGGTTACTTGAGATCGTATTTTCAAAGATACAAGCACCCTTACATCCCGCTTCAAGTGTAATCCCATTCCAGTTGTTTTTCATAATCTGATTATAAGAGATTATTGTATCCTCTGCAGAATGTTTCAGTATTATACCATGGAAATTCTGATAAATGATATTGCTCATAACGGAGTTATTCTTCCCACTTACCATTATCCCTGCGTTGTATTCCTCTGTTCCACTATACTGAATAAAAAACCCTTCAAGAAGCACATTATTTCCACAAATGGTTACCACATCGCCAATGTCTCTTCCGTCAATAAAAGTATTTTTTGCATCTTCTCCTTTGAGTAACAGTGATTTGTTAACCGTGACATGCTCTGAGTATTCCCCCTTCTTCACCTGTATCACATGACCGTTCTGTGTATCGGAGTCATCTATCGCTGCTTGGATTGCCAAGAAAATTTCTCCGGTGTCCTCATTGAACACAGAACCGTAGGGATTGATCAGTGGATATTCGTCAGCAGAACCATTACCGGTTGGATATGGGTCTTCACCAATCCCATCTTCGGTTTCATCAGATCCGATATAGTCGCTCCAGTAGTTGCCTCCCGTTGGATATCCTCCATCCCATGTGCTTCCTGCAATGACGTCAAACACCTGATAGGTATTTTGGATGATATTGTTATGAAAGATAGTGTTATTTGCTTCTATTACATAGAGTCCATAGTAGTTGTTTTTTTGTATGGTATTGTTGATAATGATGTTATTGCGTGTGTGAATCATGACTCCTGCGTTGTTTGGATTTTTTCCGCAGCCGGTGATAGTAAACCCACGAATTGTGACGTTCTCTGCGATGATTTTTACAACAGTACCAAACCCATCGCCAGTGATAAGCGTGTTGTTTTTGTCGTGACCGATAATTTCAAGTGAGGCACTTACAACAACATTTTCCTTATAAGTGCCGTTAAAGACATAAATGGTATCCCCTGCAATAGCATGGTCAATCCCATCCTGGATGAATTGATAAGGATATTCCATGCTTCCGTTCCATGGCCCTTGGGTGTTATCGTCATCAACATAGATGATCGATCCTCCACTATTCATTATATGGGGAACATGACCTTGTGTTCTTATAATATATTCTGCAGATCCAGGGATGATAAAGAGACCTGCAATTGCCAAAGAAAACATGGCTTTGCAAATGAAATTTTTTTTATTAAACTTCTTCATAATCTTCCTCCTAATTATTAATAACTCTAATTTTTTATCTCTTACAATGATATATTAATAATCTATTTAAATATTTGCTGAATAAATATTTGCTGAAAAATTGAAAAAAAGAAAAGAAAATAATTTTAACTATGCAGAAATCGTCCATTCTTGTAAATCAATTCGTTATCCGCATAGACTTCCCCATTTTTCCGCAGGTCACAGACCATATCCCAATGCAGACTAGATTTATTTTTACTACCAGTCTCAGGGTATCCACTTCCCACTGCAAGATGAATCGTCCCACCGATCTTCTCATCAAACAAGGTGTTCTTTGTATATCTTTTTATCCCATTGTTGGTCCCAAACGCAAACTCACCGAGGCGTTTTGCACCAGGATCCATGGCAAGCATAGTGCGAAGAAACGGTTCTGATTTTGATGCTGTTGCTTTCACTACAACGCCCTTCTTGAACCAGAGTTGGATGTCATTGACCTCACGGCCGGCATAGGATCCTGGGAACGAATAGCTGATGTATCCCTCTGCTGAGGTCTCGACTGGCCCGGTGAAGACCTCACCGTCTGGAAAATTCTCCCTTCCCGAGCAGTTTATCCATTTCCTTCCTAGAACAGAAACACAAAGATCAGTGTCTTTGGCAAAAACATGCAGGCTCTTTTTTGTGCTCAGTAGTTTTCGTATTGTCTCTTGCTCTTTGTGAACATTTCTCCAGTATTTTATTGGGTCCTTTGCATGCACATGCGCAGCATTAAAAATAAAATTCTCATAATCAGAAAGTGACATCTCAGCATCTTGTGCTGCCGCCTGAGTGGGATACTGAGTCACGCACCAGTGCAGTTGTTTTTTTGCAGCTCTTTTAAGAAAAATCTGATGAATTTCTTGATGAGCTACACTGCTGATCGCCTGTTTTTTTGGGTCGATGTTAGTCATGTTTCTCGTGTTCTCAGGGCTGATGATGGAAAGACTGGTGTCTATCTGCTGTATTTCGAATTTATTTAGAGGAGAAACGTATTTGAGCTGTTTTTCTGAGGAGTATTTATAAAAAATCTCTGCCAAACCATCGATACCGATATGAGTGAAGGGATGGGCGCCAATTTCTATTGCTTGTTGATACACCTCTTTAATTAAAGGGGCAGCAAGAAAACTGCCTGATATGACAAATAGATCGTTTTTCTTTAACCCTAATGAATACCGCACTAAGATATCAGCATATTTCTCTAATCGCTTGTCTATCATATATGAATCCCTATCTGAAAACAAATGAACTCATAAAAGAGTTTCTGGTTGATTTAGATTTTCTCCCATTCTTTTAACACAGATTCCCAGTGGTATTTTTTAATAGCATCGATTTCATCAAGTTTACGAATGATGCGCTCATAGCCTTTCATCAAGGTACGGGTGGAGACCTTCACGATAAAATCATATCTCCCTGCTGTGACTGTAACATGAGTAACACCACGGATCGCCCAGAGACTTTTCATCGTCTCTCGGGACGAATATCCTGGTTTTATTGAGATGAAGATGTAGGCTTTAATGATTGTCAGCGCAAAGGATACGATACCTAATATTATCAAAATCATTCCAATAATTTTTATAAGAAGCATCACCGGGTCTGTCGAAAACTCCGTGATATAGCCGAGTTTCAACAGGAGGATGGAGAACGGAATGGCAAAAATAATTGTTGAAGCACGAATCGCATTGTTGACACTGGCTTTACCTAATCCAAGGGCACGAATGTATAAGACATAGGCAAAGAATGTTGTCCCCATCGTAGTGGCTAAGAGAAGGAAATAATATGGGTGAATGGAGCTTGTCAACCCTGAGATGAGATGATTACTTGAACTAAATATATCCTTAATAAAAAGGATGATGGTGGTAAAAAAAAGTGTAAAGACGACGTTCCAGAATCTGATGTTAATGGAATCATTTGGTCTGTTGCGTATTTTCATGATTTTTAATTTCCGTTGATAAATTGAGAATACAGCCCAAGTGGGATTGACGACGATGAATACAAGAAGAATGGGCATGAATTGAAATCCACCGGTTAGACTAATCGATGCAAGAATCGCACCAAAGGTGACGATCACTGACGATTGGACTTCAACGAGTGTTGGTACGTCTTTTTCCGTGATTGATTCCATAAGCAGCAGATATAAAATAACGATCTGAGAAAATGACAGGATTACCGAAGGGTCTTGAACCTGGGAGACAATTGCGCAGTACCCTACTGTGTTTACTGCATTCATTAGCCCTGCAATAAGATGGTTTGTTAGTTCTTTTTTATGAATGAATCGTATTCTTTTAAACGAGGGATCTAGTATCTTTGAACCGATGCTTTTCCCATGGATCGGTATCGAAAGCATCAGTATAATAAGGATGGTTATGATGGCACCAACAAAAAAAAGACCAAATGCAAACGCCCACGGATCCTTAATAAACGGTGATTGAGCACCGACATAGCTGTCTAACGCAGTCACTGCCGCAGCTATAAATGAAGAGGCGATAGCTAGGATATAAATTAGATATTTTTTCCTAATAATCATGTTTTTATCTCATCATTGCAGGCTGATTTCTTTTTCAATGATTTGGGTGGTTGTTTTATTAATACCATCTATCGTTTGTAACTTATCGGTCACATCTAATAACTCTTCGAGATTTTTAACCTGTGCACGAACAACGATATCGTACTCACCAGCGATAATGGATATCTTTGCGACATTATCGATTTGTCGCATCTCTTTGATTGCTTTATCGGTTTTACCTGGCTGCATACTGATTAAGATGTAGGCGCTTATCATGGCTCTTCACCCATCTTTCACGCGGAATATTGATTCCTGGTATAAAGTTATCTGTCTTGTTAACGCACCTGATAGATATCAATACAGGATAGACAGTTGCCATTTACCTTATGTACCTCCTTTAGAACGAAGTTTTTAAAATGGAGGAGATATTTCAATAAAAAGTATGTTGCATGTTACAATACTTGATGGGTATATTGATGAGCCGACCTGCCTTGGTGTCCCACCATACATAAGTCCCTATCCTCGTTATATAGCTGGAGCAGTATGGGATTTCGATGCTCATGCTACTGTTACGTATATCACCATAGATCAAATTAGGAATAACAGTTCTCTGGAGCATTTTATCTCACAATCTGACGTTCTTGTCGTTATCGCAGGGATGGCAGTCCCAGGGAGATATCTTTCTGGATTTCCTGCAAGTCCCCATGAACTCATCTTGTTACTAAGTGATATTACAAAACCAATAAAACTGCTTTGTGGTCCTGCAGCATGGTATGGATTTGGGATGTCCGGTGGGAAACGGGTCACTAATACTGATATCGTTAACCAGGTTTTTGACATTATAGCAAAAGGGGACGGCGATATCGTTGTTTCTGACATATTAAAAAATAATCTCAACAGGGAAAAAGTAGACCCAGCAGTATGTAGGACAAGCCCTCATGTCACAAAAAACTTTGCAGTACGGGGAGCAGTGATTGTCACGCAACATCCTTTTTTCCCCGACTACCTCATTACGGAAATCGAGACATACCGTGGATGCTCACGAAGTATTACAGGTGGATGCTCTTTTTGCAGCGAGCCTAACAAAGGAGCCCCCCATTTCCGGGCTGTCGACGAAATCTGTGATGAAATCGCTGCATTATATAACGTGGGAATACGTCATTTTCGTATCGGGAATCAACCCTGTATCTTCTCATACCTAGCAAAAGGGGCCGGGGAAGTTGAGTTTCCCAAACCAAATCCGGAGGCTCTTGAACGGTTGTTTCGTGGAATTCGAACCATTGCATCAGATTTGAAAACACTTCATATCGACAATGCGAACCCAGGTATCATTGCACGATACCCGAAGGAATGTCGCCAGATCGCAAAAAGCATCATTCGGTACCATACCCCAGGTGACGTTGCGGCTCTAGGCGTGGAAAGCGTTGATCCTGTGGTTATCAAAAAGAATAATCTGAAGGCGACAGCTGAGGAGGTATTCGGGGTTGTTAAACTGTTTAATGAGATTGGTGCTCAGAGAGGGTCTAATGGACTTCCAGAGTTGCTCCCTGGTCTTAATTTTGTGTTTGGTCTTGATGGTGAAACAAAAAACACGTTTGCTCTTGATTACGAGTTTCTGAAAAAGATCTATGACGATAATCTGCTTCTCCGACGAATCAATCTTCGGCAAGTCATCCTAATCCCTGGTACACGAATGTATAAGGTTGGTGAAAAGAACATCAGAAAACATAAGGCAGAATTTCAGCGGTTCAAACGAAAGGTACGGCAAACAATTGATAGGCCTATGCTCCAACGTCTGACACCACAAGGGACTCTTCTTACACAGGTGTTTACGGAAGCCTATGAAGGAAAGTTGACATTTGCACGACAACTTGGAAGTTATCCTTTGCTTGTTGGTATCCCTGGTGTCTTTCCAAAACATTGTTTTTATGACGTGAAAATTGTAGCGTACGGTTATCGGTCACTTACCGCAGTACCATTCCCTCTAGATGTCAACAATGTGCCTCGGGAGACATTAGAGGCGGTTCCTGGTATAGGAAAGAAACGAGCGATAAGGATTTTAGCTAGTCGGCCGTTTCACAGTAAAGAAGAATTCCTTAGCGTGTTTGATGATGAGAGAATAGCAAAAACTCTTGAAGACTTTATTTCATAAAAAAAACAATAAGAATAGAGGTTGTATATGAAGAAAAGTAAGGTTACGTCGTTAGAAGAACACATTAGGTATACATTTTCAGATAAACAGCTGCTTATCACAGCACTGACCCATAAGACCTACGCGTTTGAAGCTCAGACGCCAGTGGAATATAACGAACGATTAGAATTTCTGGGGGACAGCATCCTGAATTTTATCATCGCCGAGAAGTTGTATCAAAGTAATCAGTTTTTTTCCGAAGGGGAGCTGACACGGAGACGTGCGAATGGTGTGAACAATAACGTCCTTGCTGATGTTGCATTACAACTTGACATAGGCCAGTTTTTACTGCTTGGAAAAGGAGAGAGTAAACAGGATGGAGCAAAGAACCGTACCAACTTAGCAAATGCCTTAGAGGCGTTAATCGGCGCGATCTATCTTGATTCGGATCTCAAGAAGGTGAGGAGTTTTATCTTCAAGAAAATCTACACAAAAGAATTCAAGTTTTAATTATATTCCCTTCAGTTTTTTATTCATAATTTATCTTCTATAAAAGATATGATATTTTAGATTTCATTGCTTGCTTTGAATAATGAGTAGTGATAGGGAAAAGAAACAACTGTATTTTTTCCAATTGACTCACTTTTAACACCTCCCTTGTTCATCTCAGAGACAAGACTTCTCGATAGAAAATCTGTATAAAAAAAGTGAGAGAAAAGGTGCGTTATTATCCAGCAAGGACTCGAATAAAAAAACCGCTGATAAACACAAGTGACAGCGTCGCCAAATAAAAAAATGTTTGCTCCCATTTCTCGGTAATGACCAATCTCATCTTCCCCTTTCTCCTACATCACCTTACAAAAATACATTTTGTATCAGCATTTATAATTTTCTATTTAAAAAAACAGCAATTAGTGCATTCTTCTAAAAAAAGTAATAATAACTGATGATTCTATGAAACCAATAAAACTTACTTCTGGTCAGACAATGGATTATTGCAGAGAAATAAATTATAGTAACATAAAACAAAAACTATAAATAATCACAAAAAATTTTTAAAAAACTTCTCCTCGTTATATTATATGTTGGCGAATCTAAATTTTCTCCATATAGTTCCAGTTCTTGTAGGTATTATTCCGAACCAAGGATGGTGATAGCTTCTTATCTATTTCCTCAGAAGATAACACATCAATGATAATTCCTTCAATATCACGGATGAGAATCTCACTTTCATCTTCGTTATAATCAGTTGTGTAGATATTTCCACTCCGATAGATGACTCCATCTTCAGGATTAAATATCGGTTTATGTTCAATCTGCAATTCTGAATCGACATCCTTAATATCCTCTAGCTGTTTGAATTGGTACGCATCCTCTGCCATCCCGATCATGGTCCGCAGTATCTGTATTTTCCTTGGGTCTTTTTCCGCATGAATCGCATCCTGCAAGCCAGAAACAATCGCAGGAATCTCCTGCGGTTTGGTTTCTCGCAGAATTTTTCGCCAGAACCAATTATACAACTTACTCCCCCTCGCATTGATATGCTCAGGAGGTTTATCTGGGTACAGGATAATTCTCCCATTCAGTGTCCGATGGGTTTTTCTCCACTGAGTTCTCAGGGAATCAAGTTCTCTTTTTCTGTTGTATTTCCTTGTCATTCTACAGTATTATTATGCATTTTAGGATATAAACATTATGGAGCATTATCATTTATCTTTCAAATGTTTACGCAATCATTCTTAAATACAAGGAAACATCCCATAGGATAGTTTTAAATAGAGATTTATATAATTAAGAATACGTGGGGATAACTATGAAAAAAACATATGCTAAAATTGTTCAAGATATTCTTCATAGATCCCTCATTACATCACTTAGCTCAATATGATAAAACTACTTAATGCCAAGTAATATCAGGTAGTAAGGGCTAAAACATAAATAAAAAACAAAGTAGGGGAAAGACATCATGAATAAAATAATACCATTATTAATAGTAGGGGTTATGGTCCTTAGTGGACTAGGAGCAGCAGCTGTCACTTATTCCAAACAAACACTGATGGAAAAAACAGTAACTATCATCTTTTCTTATCCAGAAATAAGCATTAGAGAAGGACAAACAGTCTTAAGCATTGACAATGCAGATACATGGCTCTACACAACTAACGCACCAATGCTCCCTATATCAGTCAACACCTATATCTTTCCGTTTGGGACCAAGATAAAGACTGTTGATGTGATGTTCTCTGAACCCCAAATACAACTTTTAGAAAAAACATTACTGACTGCACCACATCCAGTCACTAGTGTAAATGGAAAGAAGATACTATACACACAAGAGGAAAACGAAATCACTTCACTTTATCCCGATAAATTGTTTGATTATCATCTAAGTGCTGGACTCTCCGGACAAGACCATGTTCTTTTTGTAACCATTCGATGCTTTCCCATCCAGTACGATCCAGAGAAAAATTCCATCCTCTTCCGGGATAATGCACATCTCTCGATTACCTATGAGCTTCCAAAAACCGAAACATCAACAGTTGATGACTACAAACTTATTATCATCGCTCCCAAGGCTTTCTCCGAGACGCTGCTTCCATTGGTTAACCACAAAATCAGTAAAGGAATCACAACAAAACTAGTTACCAGAAATGATATTTGCGATGGTGTCTATTTCCCAGTGCAAGGTCGGGATTGCGCTGAGGAGATGAAATATTTTATCAAGAACGCCTTTGACCAATGGGGAACCAGATACGTACTCTTGGTCGGAGGAAGATATGGCGGGGTGTTAAACGAAAAATGGTGGGTACCCGTAAGATATTCCCATCTTGATGATGGTTACAACTGGGAGGGAAGTTACCTCTCTGACCTCTATTTTGCAGATTTGTATGATAGCAACGGAAGCTTCTCTAGTTGGGATTCGGATAATAACGGTATTTTCGCTGAATGGAATAGCCAGCGGCAAGACATCATGGACATGTACCCTGAGGTCTGTATCGGACGACTTGCATGTAAGAATGTTAATCAGGTAAAAACTCTTGTAAATAAAATAACGGTCTATGAAAACAATACTGTAGGGAAAGACTGGTTTAACAGGATGGTTGTTGTAGGTGGGGATTCAGCACCAAACGCGACAGATCCTTGGTATGAAGGTGAGGAGGAAAACAAACTCGCATTGGAATATATGACAGGGTTCGAAGGAGTCAAACTTTGGACGTCCACCGGGACCTTCACCGGACCTCAAGATGTTATGGATGCGATAAACAAGGGCTGTGGATTCCTATTTTTCGACGGGCATGGTAACCCTATGTCATGGTCTACACATCCGCCATACAACGATAGTGCTTGGATTAACGGATTGGAGGTAAAAGACATGCCGAAGCTGACAAACGGGGAACAACTCCCAGTCACGGTATGCGGCGGGTGTCATAACGGACAGTTTAACACCAGTCTTTTAAACATTCTCAAAGGAATTATCCAAGAGCAACTTCAATATTTTAAATGGAAATTCTTCCTTGGTGAATGGGCACCAGAATGCTGGGCATGGAAACTTATTAGTGTTAAAAATGGAGGAAGTATCGCGACTATGGCATATACGGGTCTTGACTGGTTTGCTGAGGGAGATTACAACAATGACTCCATTCCAGACTGCGTTCAGTTCTTCTCAGGATACGCCAATACTCAGTTCTTTAAAAATTACGGGGTGAATAATATCACGATCCTTGGCGAGGCACACACCCAGTCGCTCATCGATTATCTTACCACGTTTCCCCCGATGCTTGAGATACTTGACTGTAAGACAGTTCAAGAGTTTGTCCTTCTTGGTGATCCCAGTCTTAAAATTGGAGGATATGCCTAACGTGAAGGTGCTAGGATGACAAAACAAAAAATATATTGTCTTGGAATATTGGTTTTTCTTATTTGCACATCGTTCTCTGTCTCAGGGTCAATGTTTGACAATAGTTCTTCATCTGTAAACACACTCATCAGAATCGATATAACAAACGGAGATGTGACACTCCCAGCGGATGTGGAAATTGTTGCGGCTAACCAAGGTCAATGGATTGATATCATCATCCCTCGATATCGATTGGAGGAGTTATCCAGTCTTCAGATATCTTACAGTATTCTTATCGCAGATATGAACAAGTATCATATGGAACTGATGGGGTCGTATCATACGTTCGCTCAGATTGAAACCATCCTTCAAGGTATTGCAACCAACTATTCAAGCATCACCAGTCTTTTTAGCCTTGGAACAAGCTATGAAGGACGTACGATCTGGTGCTTGGAAATAACAGACAATCCCGGTGTCGATGAGGGAGAACCCGGTGTGTTTTATATGGGGCTTCATCACGCCCGTGAATGGCCAACTGTGGAGATCTGTCTTCATATCGCTAATAACCTGACCTCTCTGTATGGTGTGAATTCCACCATCACTAATCTAGTGAATAATCGAAGAATATGGATTGTCCCATGTGTGAACCCTGACGGGTATTACTATTGTCATGATCAGGGGATTGATTGGCGGAAGAATCGACATTATTTCCCACAATATGGTACCTATGGTGTTGATTTGAATAGGAATTATAACGGATCAAGTAATGGTGATATAAAGGGCGCATGGGGAGCAATTGGCACAGGGTCTGTAACACATCACCCAAGCGATGAGACCTATTGTGGCCCAGGACCTACCTCGGAACTAGAAATTCAGGCAATCCGTAACTTTTTCGTAAATCAGGATATTTGTGCGTTAATATCCTGGCATACCTACCAAGAGGAATTGTACTGGCCATGGGGGTATACACCATCCACCACACCGGACAATACGTACATGAGTGCTGTGGGAACACAGATTGCCCTGCGGATCACACGACAAAGCGGATCAGGCACATATACACCCAAACAAGCATACGGCCTGTATCCTACCACAGGTGATACAATCGATTGGGCGTACGGGTATAGTCATTATGTAATCGGTAGGACGACCTTTGCCTACACCATTGAAGCATGTTCTACGTTCCACCCATCTGCAAGTTATCTCGATCAGATTTGTAAAGAAAACTGCGACGGAGCGATATATCTTATCCAAGAAGCACAAAACATCCGTGATACCGTCGTCCCCCGTGTGGTCCCACCAATTCTTGATGATTTATCAAATGATTCTGACGGCACCTATCGTGTCTCCTGGCAAGAAAAGAACCCTAATGCAAATCCTGATTATTTTCAGCTGGATGAACTCAGCGGGCTTTCACTAGAAACAGATGACGCAGAGTCAGGATCGGGATTATGGACGCTTGATGGCTTTGCCCTTTCAACATCTAGATACCACTCAGGAAGCCATAGTTACAAATCCCGCTACATGAACTCGGATTTCTCTTCTATGACAACAGCATATCCAATACCTATCACCACGGGAATGAAACTTTCATTTTGGTGTTGGTACTCAATAGAGAATAATTACGATATGGCTTTTGTTGAAGTAAGCCCCGATGGCCGTCACTATGAAGTTTTAGAAGTCTTCACCGGATCATCAAGCAACTGGATCTATAAAGAGTACAATCTGAGTAATTACGCTGATGAATCGCTCTTTATTCGTTTCAGATATACCACTGATTCATACACATTGCAAGAAGGATTCTATGTTGATGATATTACCCCTGTTGCCACAGTTCAGACGTTAACCACACTGTCAAGTTCCATTACAAATCATTACTATGATATCACCGGAAAGGAAAACGGTACATACTACTACCAGGTGAAAGGACATAACACTGCGCGGGGATGGGGAGATTTTAGTACACTTGAGCGGATCATTGTAGCTCTTGGTAATGATACGATACCTCCTGTGACCATTTGTAATCTTACAGGAGAGCTAGAAGGTAACGTTTACGTAAGTGATGTAACTGTCACTTTAACAGCCACGGATGAAGGATCAGGTGTAGATTACACGATGTATAAACTCGATAACGGTGGATGGACCATCTATATTTCACCTTTTATCGTTTCAACGAATGGTAATCACACAGTACGCTTTTATTCCGTTGACAAGCAAGGTAACGTAGAGACGGAAAAAAACTGCACCTTTACCATTCAACAAGAGCTCCCATCAATAACGATAACACTAAAGGGCGGGATAGGCGTTTCCATGGTTGTTAAAAACATTGGAACAACAACCCTATCAAACCTCAGCTATAGTATCACCCTTGATGGAAAAACGATTTTCATAGGACAAACAAAAATCGGGACCCTTACGTCTCTTGAACCCATGGCATCAATCACTATAAGAGATTTTGTTGTCGGCCTTGGGAAAACAGGTATTGCAGTGAACGTCGGAGCATCTCAGGCTAGTGCTTCGGGCGTAGTTCTTTTGTTCTTTGTGATTGGAGTATAATAACCCTTGTTTTTCCTCTTTTTTTTTGTACATTCTTATAAAAAATAATAAAATTTGAGATATTTTAAATTAATATCGAGTAATAAGATATATAAACATCTTGTTATTTATTATAAAAGGGATTTTTATGAAAGGAAGAAAAAAAGGAATATATCTTGGGGCTATTGTACTATGTCTATTACTGATCATACCAACAGTAAATGTTCTTGGAACAATACAGGACTCATCAAAAAAAACTGTACTAGTTATTGAAAAAAATTCAACCCCATTGCATGACGAACTCCACGAAAGTACAACACAGAAAACAATACATTTCAATAATGTACAAAATACCGGGAGATTAGACACTGATATACAAGTCACGACTGCAATGGAAACGGAAAATAATCCTGCGATTGGCGTAGTCCCCACAGGCGAGTTACTGGTTTCGTACACCAAAGTAATAGAGAGTTCTGAAAACAATGTAATATGGTCCTATTCTCTTGACAAAGGACAAACCTGGAACGCTGGACAATATCCTCTAATTGAAGGAAAGGAATCACATCCTGCTATCGATTACTGGGGGACTGGAAAAAAGTGCGTCGGCACTATGATGGGAGACCCCTATATTAACGACGGGGCAAATTACCACGTATTCTACTGCACTGATATCACCGACACTGAAACATATTCGTATAAAAGTGTTAACTGGGCACAATCTTATCCATATTCAGATCGAAGAATACCTGATATCGGTGGTTACGATGGCAATGGGATCTCCTGGTGGTATGGTATCGTCGCCTGCGTTGGAACCCGTGGATCTCCCGGATCAGTTGACATGCCGATTTTCAACTATGCTAACTATGTTACAGAAGGAAATCATTGGAGTAGTTATTTTTCTGCGTACCCTGGTTGTGAAAACGCTGCAATTGAAATCGATCAAACCAACGGTCTTTTTTACGCTGTATTTGACAATTACAACTCCATTGAAGACGACTGGGATCTCCTTCTCATTCGTGGAAATGCAACTAATGATGGCAGCGATAAAATAAGGTACATCAGTCAGGGTTTCATTACTGATGTTCAAAACACGACATATCCGGCGGTTGATGTCCATGACAATAAGGTCATCATTGTCGCTCAATCAGATGAAGCAGGCTCCCAAGATATTGTCTGTTATTACTCCTCTGATGCAGGGGTAACGTGGTTTAAGAGTTTTGTTACTGATGGGCTAAATGATGAACTATACCCGAAGATAGTCACCTTTGGTGACAAAGCGATTTGCACATTTATCATGGATGGTGACTTGTACTACGCTAAGACAGAAAATATCGGGGAAACATGGAGTACACCAGAGAAAATCAATGATGAAACTGGGTTAGTTCAAAGTGAATACAGAAACACGGATATTACAACAGATGGCACTGTTGTTTGGACAGACATGCGTAATGGGAATGCAGACGTCTACCTTGATAGAGTTTCTATAGGAATCCCAACCCTAGAGCTAGGTAGTTTCACTGCTGCTGGGATAGGAAAGGTATCCATCCCTGTGAAAAACATAGGTTCTGCAAACGCTACGAATGTTAGTGTGCTCATCACTGTTACTGGTGGATTGCTTAAACGGGTAAACAAAACAAAAACAGCGGTTATTCCTACGCTTGCCATTAATCAAGAAATCAATGTAACCACCGACGGGTTTATCTTCGGTTTTGGAAAAATCACTCTTTATGCAACTGCGAGTTGCTCCGAAGCAGTGCCTCCAAGCGTGACAAAAACAGCAACAGCTAAACTCATAATCGTCTTTATCAGAAATATAACATAACACCTCTTTTTTTCATTTCTTTTATTATTTTACCTGCTTTCGCTTACAAAGGTTTAAATATCCAACAAGGACTATATTTTTAATAAAATAGGGGATATTCTATGAAGAAAAGTCTAACAGGTGTAATTGTAGCGATAGTAATTTTGAGCGGATATGGGGCTGTTGCCTTTTCATTTACAGACCAGAACAATATGGAAAAAAAAGACATCTTCTTATTCTCATCCGTGCAATTAACTGAGGAACAAGATTATACCAATGTGTATCTTCCCGAAGCAACCTCCTATCTGACAACGCCAAGAAGTTATGTTTTACCGGTCGTGACCCGTGTGTATACATTCCCTTTTTTAACCAAAATAACAAAAATTACTGTACGTTTTTCAGGGGAACAAGAAACCACTATAGTAAAACCACTTAAGGTCACTCCACAAGCACTTCCGGATAACCTAAAAGAACCACTCATTCTATCTCCTCAAACCGCCTCTTCCACTATCTGCCCAGAGCGATCCTTTAGCTATCATATCGCGGCTGGAAGAGACGGAGATTCACTGACTACTTTTGTAGCGATTCATTTGTATCCAATTCAGTATCTTCCTTCTGATAATATCCTTCGTTATTCACAAAATGCACATGTCAGGATATCGTACAAAACCCCAGAACCACGACAGACCACAACCTTTGATCAATACGAGCTTGTTATTATCGCCCCAAAAGCATTCTCTCAAGTGGTAGAGCCGCTAGTCACTCATAAAATAAATCATGGGCTTACAACAAAACTGGTGACACATGAGGAGATCTGTGACAGCGCCTATTTCCCAGTGCAAGGTCGGGATTGCGCTGAGGAGATGAAATATTTTATCAAGAACGCCTTTGACCAATGGGAAACCAAATACGTCCTTTTGGTTGGTGGAAGAAACGGTGGTATTAAACAGGAAAAATGGTGGGTGCCGGTCCGATACTCGCAACTCAACGATGGTGGAGAAGGTTCGTATCTCATTGACCTGTATTTTGCTGATCTATACGATAGCAACGGAAGCTTCTCTAGTTGGGATTCAGATAATAATGGTATTTTCGCTGAATGGAATAGTCAAAGAAAGGACGTCCTTGATATGTACCCAGAGGTATATGTCGGTCGTCTCCCTTGCACCAGTGTCCTCCAAGTGAGAATTATGGTGGAAAAAATCATTACCTATGAAACCTCGACTAATGGATCTGAATGGTTCAAGACTTTTGTTGGCGTTGCTGGTGATACCTATCCAGCTTCCAATGATCCCTATTATGAAGGTGAGATGGCGACGAACGCATCGTTTCAAGAGATAGAAAGTCTTGGGTTTCAGGCCTCAATGCTTTGGACATCCAATGATCGATTTATCAATGCTGATTCAGTGATTGATGAGATTAGCAAAGGCTGTGGGTTTGTTCATTTCTCTGGTCATGGAAGTCCCCTGGTATGGTCGAATCATCCTCCAATGAATGAATCGTGGGTAAACGGTCCGAATGCATTTCAGATGAAAAAGCTTACCAATGGCGACAAGCAACCAATCGTTATCGTTGGCGGGTGTCATAACTCTCAATTTAATACTAGCCTTTTCAACATAATCAAAGGGATACTGGATGACGGACTCTCTTATTTTAATTCAACTCGACCTTATGGGAAATTCTGGTATTATGAATGGATTCCCCGTTGCTGGGCATGGGCTATGGCAAGTCATAAGAAAGGTGGTGCTATCGCTGTTATTGCAAATACGGGCCTTGGATACGGGGAACCAGGTGAGCAGACGTTAACGCAACGAGGACGACATTTGGAATGGTTATTCTTCAAGGCGTATAAGGACGGTAAGGTCAATCTTGGGGAAACACATGCGAAAGATATCATCTATTATATGCATGAGCATCCACCAATGCAGGATCAAACCGATTGTAAGATTGTACAACAATGGGCGCTGCTCGGCGACCCCAGTCTTCACATAGGAGGATATCCCTCCTAATATTTTTTCTCTATCTTTAAAAATTTTATTTAGAAATATTTATATAATAAAAGTAAATCATTTCATTAAGGAAGATTCGTATGGAAAAAGTACTATTTATTCTCATAACAATTACACTTCTTCTTGCATTATCAACTCTGCCTACACAAGCACATGACCTGAAATCAGACGGAGTATCGTCATCCAGAGATGATACCATGATCATCGAGATGATTAACCATATCGATGAAACATTGTTATCCAAGTACCATGAAGGATTGTTGAGGTTCGGACCTCGCTATACCGGGTCAATCAATTGTACCCTTGCTGCACAATATATCTATACATCATTTCAAAAGATGGGGCTTGAAGTCGAATTCCATGAATGGCGCTATGGAGGTTTTCAGAGTAAGAATGTTGTTGCGACGCATTATGGGACCGATCTGAATAACACAGCGGAATATATCCTATGTGGTCATTATGATACCGTCGCAGGATCCCCTGGCGCAGATGATGATGGTTCTGGTACAGCAGCGGTTCTTGCAATTGCGTCTGTCCTTAGTAACTATGAGTTTAATCATACGATTCGGTTCATCACGTTTTCAGGGGAGGAAGTTGGAACATATGGGAGTTTTATCTACGCACGAGATGCATCGCACCGCGGGGATAACATCGTTGCAGTGCTTAACATGGACATGATCGGTTACGCAAGCACAACAGAAGGGGGAAGGATCCTGCGGTTTTTCCCACCAGAACGATCCATCTGGATTGCGGATTACGCATCTATGATTAGTCAGAAATACAATGATCTCATTGACATGAAGGTCGATATACTGCCGGGGTATCGCGGTGCTGATAATCAGGCTTTTGTTGATTACGGGTATGATGGTGTGTGGATTGCGCATCAGGATGGTTATGCTTGGGGTCATTCGCCTAATGATACATCTGACCGTTTGAATTGGTCCTATTATGTGAAGGCAACCAAATTGATGCTTGCCATTACAGTCGAAATCGTACAAAAACCAATTGATATTCAAGTAATCATACAGCAGCCCTATGAGGGATATACGTATCTTTTTAAACGTGTTTTTTTTGAAAGTTCCTTTGGAAAAAAATACTTTGCTGGGTTACGAGGTTTGACAATTATTCTTGGAGGAAGAACGGTTGCTAGTGTTGAGGTTTTCTCTGAAGAATCGATAAAATACGTAATCTTCTGTATCGATGGATATTTCATGGTTTGGGATTCAGAGCCACCTTATGAATGGACGATAAAAGGATGGTTTTATCCTATCAACGGAAGGCATATTTTTAATGTGTACGCCTATACAACATCAGGAAAAATGGCATATGATGAAATGGATATTTTTATGCTCTCCTATGCTACTTCATATAAATCGTAATAAGAGAGGAATGGTTTTATAGCAAAATGCTATATAAAAATATAATGAGACTGTTGACAGGAATATGCATCGTTGGATTTGTACTGCTGGTGCTTCCTTTTGTAATGTGCAATGCCTCTGGCGAAAAAGTCGTTCTTGTAACAGGGCTTGAACCGTTTGATTCGTATTCGACAAATCCATCTCAGTTAATTGCTGAAACGCTTAATGGGTCGCTCCTATATAATGCAGAAATCATCGGACTAATCTTACCGGTTGATTTCAACAGATCTGTAAAGAATACGATAGAGGCGATAGAACAGTATCAACCAGATGTAGTAATAAGCCTTGGACTTGCTGCACGTTCCAAGGTAATTTCAGTTGAAAAAATCGGTATCAATCTCAAACGATCCCCAAAAGATGATGGAACCTGGTCATTCCCACAGCGGATTGAGAAATACGGCTCGTTCTTTCGCATCTCGCCTCTTCGTACAAATGTAATTGTCTGGAAAATACGGCAAGCAAATATTCCTACACAGCAGAGTTTTTGTGCTGGCTTGTATGTCTGCAATGCGTTGTTTTATGGAGTATTAGGATATGTCAAGAATCAGAACATCAATACAACAATAGGTTTTATCCGTGTTCCGTTGTTGCAGACACAAGATCCCAAAGGAATGCCACTTGAGACAATGGTCGACGCCGTGGAAATAGCAATTCAGATAAGTCTCGGATACAGAGGGAAGGGAACAGAGCTCATTTGAATAATCTTTATAAAGAAATACGTGCTGACAATATCGATGCGAGAGATTACAAAAGCACAAATTACAATAGGATTGTTAGCCTTTTTTGCAACCATATGGGAATTTATTTTAAATAAAACGCAGCCAACGCTTCCCGAGATCGTTGGTATGATTTCTCTCCAATTGGTGTTACTACTTATTCTATCCTATGTCATCATCGCCTTACTTGAATGGGTAAAGGTCTTTGATTTAAAAACAAATTCAATTCTGACCTTGATTGTATTAGTTACACTTAAGCTTCTGACTATCATTAAACTACCGTAAACAGATGTCGATCATCACTTTGTTTGTATTAAGGGACGGGCTCTAAGAGTCTTCCCAGCACAAATCCTACAAAAGGATAACGGTTGAGCATCCTTTGGTAAATCCATTGGAGAATCGGATGGGAATAAATGAATTTCATGGGCATGGTAACTGGAAGTGGATCAGACCATTCGCTTTCATCACCTTTTGAGTCTTTTGCTTTTACTGTAATGTTATATGTACCTTTTTCAGTCCATGCGTGTCGTGCGACAGCCTCAACACCAGAATCAAAGGGTCCTATCCAACCACTATATGACCCGTCGCCCCATGAAAAGTTAAAATAGAGTTGATCACCGTCGACATCAGTAGTTGATGTTTTATACATATATTCGACGTTCGGTTTTCCCTCGGTAGAACCATCTGGTCGGTTTGGTTTTTGTGGTTTTTGATTCAACATGAAACTCTCAGAATAGTATAGATAATTATGGGCTGTTACAACAAGTGACATCGGTTCTATCGTTGATGCCTCGGTTATATCGAATTCGATTTGCCCGCCTGTATCGGTTAGTGCTGCTTCATAATAGCCGCTTTCTTGGCTGATACAAACACGAGCTCCATGGATTGGGACCCCGTTTCCTTGTACGGTGACTTGAAGCAGGTTGGAAGAATAGGTATAATTCACCTCCAGCGTTTCTGGGAGGGATGTATAGATATCTAATGCTGGGTCGCCGAAAACATGGAACAATTCAAAAGTGAGGCGTTCGTAACCCCATGGATCCCCCCAGGTGTCTGCCATATAGGCTTTTCCGTAATTTAATATTGCACCGAGATGATACAAAGACTCGTCTGTACCGACGCCCGTGTCAAAATCAGGCCATATCGCATCATATAGACCTCTGCAGAGATAATCGTTATAACCGCTGTAACTGGTCGCAGATGCAGCAACGACAGCGACAGCTCCGCCATTGGATTTTCTGATAAATTCTTCAGCGAAACACTCGCCTGGTGTAAACTTTCCTGTTAAACAATTAAGGCTAAATACAACAGGTAGAAGATCTCCGTTCGTTAAGCTGGTAAAATGAGAGGTTGTGAAATAGGGATCACCCCATCCTGATTCCATACCATGGTCTCGGTGATTTAATATGAAAATCCCCTGGTTAATTGCGGTGATGATATCATTAGCATCTCCATCCCAAGCAAAGGTCGGTCGTAGAAGCTCAGCGGGTAACGGTTCACCCTGTCCATAATACCCATTGTTATAATTTGTTGGATTGATACTAGGAGAAGTACAATAAATTCTTTGGCCGTTATATCCTATCGAATTGAGATAATCTCTGACTTCCTCAGAGGTGCGGACGAACCGTCTATCCTCATAATGATCATTGTTATCATCTTGGAAGTAGGCAGCAACAACAAAATTGTTATAAAAACTAGATACTGTGGGAGGGGACTGTTCATAGGTTAATATTTTTTGGACCATTATCTCTGCTTGGTCGGTAGTATCCGCAGGTATTCTTCCAATAAACAGATCAGGGTACTAATCAGTTCCATTTACAGTGGCGTACCAGAGATCCGTATATGTATAATACACATATGTGGCTGGTATAAATTCTGCATCACCAAAGAGAAGGACATATGAAGGACGGGGGGTCCATGTTTCATATGCATTTTTAATATATTGCTGAATCTGGGTAAACGTTGTGCCAATCTCTGATACGTTTATTGTTTTTGCCATCAGACCAGTCGTATGTTTCCAATCAGCAAGTTGTTTTGCTTGATCATAATAATTCTGATGGGTGATGAGTAGATAGTCACATCCATTCTCTAAGGTCGAGGCGGGTTGTTGGAAGACAGTATATTCGATGAACCCCTGCCAGTTGTCAAATATGTTTTTATATAACTCATAAAATGGTTTTTCTGAATAATTAGGTTCGACATTGAGTGGCTCGTGAGAAGCAAATGTCAGTTTAATTGTGATAAAATCATAAATGAAGGCGGTTTTTTGAAACGGGTTATATTGGATAGGATAAAACCTGATTTTAATGAACGGGATATCTCTTAACTTCCCAGTGTCTGATAGTTCAACGAGATTCTCAGGTGAGGTAACGTCTGTTTGATAGGCTGATTCATCAAAGTAAAATACAGGGTCTTCTCCACAGTCGCAATCAGGATCTGGTCCTTGCATTGGATAGATCCGGTCAATGTGACGGGTTTCCATGAGATGAACATCTAGGGTTTGAACCGAGAGTTGAAACGTTGGTATCGCAATGAATTGTGTCACTGCAGGTAATTGTGGGGTTCCAATTTTCCCAATAAATCCAGCATTGGGTATCTCTAGTGTAGTAAACTCTCCAATCTCTGTGATGACCTGTTGTTGAAGTAACTCCGGTAAGTGAAAGGTTATGATCAGTTCATTTTCACTTAGGTATTTATATGTAGTTACATTATTTTGTTCAATGTATTGATCTGGAAGAACATCTGCCTTGCTTATTGGTAACAAACTCGCCAAGAGTAATATGCCAATAATAACGATTACTGTTTCCTTCTTCATTGTCTTTTATCCCCTATTTGGATTATCTTCATGATTATAAATTGAAGATGAATATAAAAAGATATGCACGAGTCACTATAGCATGTTTATAAACAAGAAGAGAAATTGATCAAATTTTAGATTTATTAAAAAAAAATCGCTGTTCATATTTTCAACTTGATTTCGATCTGAGAAATTCTAAGAGGAACTTATGATAAAATACGTAAGGAGGGATTTACGGCTGTGCTATAAAGATTTTCCTATCGGTAATATCTCTTATAATATGAACAGAGCCAGACATCTCCCCAGTATCAGTAATAATCGGTGATGCCGATATTTCTAAATATTTCTGCAGATGGGATGCGAAGACCTCAACTGTTGTTGGTTTTTTTGTTTGAAGGATACTTGCACAAGGACAGGACTCAGAGGATGTATGGGTTCCATGCAAAAGTTGATAGCATTTTTTCCCGATGCATTCTTCCGGTTTTATATTAAGGAAATTGGCAAAAGAACGATTCGCTTTCAGAATGGAAAAATTATTATCTTGAATGAATACCATCTCTGTTATTGCGTTAAATGTTGTTTCCCATTCTTGGATTCCATGTTTTATTTTTTCTTCAGTCTGTTTTATATCTGTGATATCTTCTATGAGAAGGATAACCCCTGGCTCTCCATCGTCGAAGGTTGTGGGGATATGTCTTATTTTAAGGTAGATGTCATGAGTGTTTTGTCTATATTTTTCTTCTATGGTACGCTCCTTTCCGCTAAGTGCCTGCTTCGCATAATGTGCTAGCTCAGGGATTTGAAAAAAAGAGACAGAAAAGGTCTCGATAGGTCGCCCTATGATTTCGGTGCGTTGTATCTCTAGGAATTGCAAGAGGGGTTCGCTAACCTGTAAAAATTTTAATTGTTTATCTAGTATCACAATATATTCATGAGTAAAATCCATAAGTGTTGCAAGAGGGATTCTAGAGGAAGGAAAAAATACTTTTGCTGGTCCGAAGGTGACCATTTCTGTATGGCCTGAGATAAGCAGGATATCAAGATATTTTGCTACTGAGTTTCTATTGATGTGCATTTGTCTTGCGATATCCGTTACCGTCATTCCCTTAGGATTATTCTTTAGAATGGTTTTTATTTCTGCTAGTTCTTCTTGGTAGTTTTCCACGACTGTCGAATGGTTCCTTGCTTTTTATGGATTTCGTTTTTGCTAATCAGTTTTGCTATGCATAAAAAGAAAATTATATATACTAAAAAAATTATTCTGGTATCGCTAGGCAGAAATGCATGGCAAAGTGGTGAAGGGATAAAAACATGAACTCTCCTCTAAGAAACCTATGGCAATACATACCCATCCAAACATCCGCCTGGGGGAGCTTACCACCTTTACACAACACACTAAGCTGCGTCATTTCTCCTCTTCTCTTCCCACATCCCATCCCATTAAATAAAAAAAACCAAAGTAACAAACAGTCCTTCCTACGTTCATGAGGTACCTCTTCCTCCCCAAGCATCCTATCTCCCTTTTTTGAGGTACCTCCTCACAACTCACGCCTCTATGTAATTTTTTCATTTTGGCATTTTTAATGAAAAATAATATATACTAAAAAGAGAAAGATATAACATTATGAATGAGGAGCGATATCACCAAAACAATATTATGATCGTCGACGACGACCCTGATATCGTCTTTAGTTTAAAGATGCTCTTTGAAAGAGAAGGGTTCAAGGTCACAAATGCCTATAACGGAAGACATTGCCTTATTCAACTCGAAAAAGGATTTCAAGGGATTATCCTTCTGGACCTAATGATGCCAGTACTGAATGGTATCGAAACCATAAAAAAAATGACGGTTGATGGTTTTATCCAACAAAACACCGTCATCGTCCTTACAGCAAAACGCATCCAAGGGGAAGAATTCAATGAAATCTACTCATATATCGCCGAATACATCACCAAACCATTTGACATCAACACACTAGTACAAACCGTTAAAAGAATAGCAAAAAAACCTCCAATGAAAAGAATATAAAAAAAATTTAATTTCTTTAAGCAAAACTATATAATAATCTTTTTTATGAAATTTATGATAAAATAAGATATAATAAAGAAATACTTAGGGATTAACCTCCGATTAGACATTGTTTTTCTAATAGTAATTTCACTTAGAATCTCAGTATCATCGATTTCTCTTCCAATACAACCCAATATAAACAGCTCTATAAATAACAATCAGAATGAAAAGACAAGCACCGATCAAAAAATCGCTCAGATCCTATCCATAATCCATGAAAAACTTTTAATGAAATATCTTCAAATCATCGTTGGTTTTGGACCACGTATGACTGGATCCTACAGATGTGAGTAAGCAGCAGAATACATCTTTCAACAATTCACAAGCATGTAGTTACTCACACTATATTAAAACTAGACTGGATGGGAAAATCGCTACTATCCTCATCTCTACACAAGCCAAAACATTGAAGCGACATTAACTGGAACAAACACAAATGACACTTCATCAATCATCTTTAACGCCCATTATAATCCAGTCTCACGAAGCCCGGGGGCAAACGCTGATGGATGAATTACTGCTGCTGTACTTGCAGCAGCCTATGCATTAAACCACTTTGACTTTCATCGTTTCGTTAAATTTGTGACCTTTTCAGGAGAAGAGATTGACCTTTTTGGTAGTCGCTCTTATTCAAAAGAAGCATATGAACGGAATGAACGTATTCTTGTCGAAATCAACGCAGATATGATTGGATACGACGAAGGAAGTCGAAGGATGACTATTACTGCAACAGAGGATGTTGGATGGGTAGCAGATATTTTTGAGAGTATTAATACAAATTACTCAATCGGATTAAGTATAAGCTGTCGTGAAATCGATAGAGCAGAGCACAAAATGTCCGGCAGCAATTACGCAGCGTTTCTTACTTACGGCTGAGAAACAATCTGCTCCTGGAAAGGAACTGTCGACCCGAACTTTCACACAACACAAGAAAATCTCAGCAATGTCAACATAAGTTACCTGGTCAACACGACCGCATCATTGCAGCAACACTCACATATCTTGCTGATTTTCTTGATCCACTTCCACAGATAAGAATTACTTCACCAGGTGTTGGTTTCCTTTACAAGAATGAAATGAAAAAAACGTGAAATCGGCGAGTATAAAACAACGGTCATTGATGACATCTGGATCTGGACTGAAGTTGACTATGCGACAAACTGTATTAAGCGAGCAAAGTTTTACTATGACGGAAAATTAGTCTCCACTGATATAGAGGGCCCCTATAAATGGTAATTCGACAAATTCTAGTTAAGGAAACATCAGATAACTGTTGTTGTCTTCAATCAAGTTGGTAGAAAATCATCAGACTGGAGAGAAATCCGATTCATCAACAGCCCTAGAAGATTCAAATGGTCAAATGATAAATAATGATTCAAAGAAATCAGAACAAAGCATATAAAAACATATGTAGCACTGAATTTATCCCGTCTGGTTCTATCCCATTCTTTTTTAAGATTGAAATAGATAATGTTTCGTAACTCATGCAACGAGGACTTGCGTCATTTGACATCTATGTCATTGTCTCAGAGCTTCAAGATCTGATTGGATGTTATATGGAAAAAATATATCAGCTTTCTCGCGACGAGATTCTCTTGAGAATACAGCAAAAAACAGCAAATCAAAAAGAAGCAATGTATATACGAAACGGAGAACTTTTTTGTCGTACCCAAAAATCGTTTGATACACCTGAGAAACCATCGCTCTTTGCGATGACCTTGCGAAAATATTTACTCAATGGAAAAATCAGTGAGATCATCCAGCATGAGTTTGATCGAATTATTAAAATCAAGGTTGGAAAAAAGGAAGGAGATTATACCCTGGTCTGTGAGTTATTTTCGAAAGGAAACATCATCCTCCTCAATCCGAAGGGAATCATCATCCGTCCTCTAATCAAGCAGGAATGGTCGTCTCGAATAATTAAAAGCGGCGAGAAATATATCCCACCACCATCCCAGATAAACCCGTTTCATCTGACATGGCAAGAATTCCAAGATATTACCTCAAAAAGCTCAAAGGATCTCGTACGAACTCTAGCGACCTCTGTAAATTTAAGTGGGTTGTACGCGGAGGAGCTGTGCGCTCGTGCAAAGATTAGTAAGAAAACGAAAACATCGGACTTGGATTTAGAGTCATGTAAAAAAATCTACGATGAACTGCAGAATTTTCTATCTATTTTCAAACAGAGGAAATTTTATCCGGTGTTTGTAAAGAAGAACAGCGCACTCATTGATATTCTTCCCTTTCCGTTTGTAAGCTATACAGATGGTACATCTCAAGCAACTCCGAGTTTATCCAAAGGCCTTGAAGTGCTCCTATCTACAAGAGAAACCATAGAACCAAATCAAATCAAACATAAGAAAACCATAGAAAAACTTCAGCGACAGCTAATTCAACAACAAGGATTAATCGAAGAATTCAAAAAAACCATCGCCCAGAAGAAACTTGAGGCGGACCTTGTGTATATGAACTTTCAAGCTTGTGAGAAGATCCTACTAGATATAGAGGACTTACTCAAACAAAAAGAAAAAAATGATGCTATTAACAAAATTCGACAGTATTCCATAGTTAAACAATTTGACCCTACTATCAACGAACTAGTCGTCGTAATTAGCGATGGAAAAAAAACAACCCTCGATGTTTCATTGGATTTCCGAAAAAGCGTTTCTGAAAATGCAGATCAAAAATACGAGGAAAGCAAAAAAATTCAGGAAAAATTGAAGGGTGCGGAACAAGCAGTTGAGCAGACAAAACATAAGCTGCAAACCATAAAGGAAATCGAGATTGTAGAGAAGAAAAAAGAAATCAAACATGAGAGGCAATGGTGGTTTGAGCGGTTCCGCTGGTTCATATCTACAGAGGGAAACGTCGTTGTTGCAGGAAGAGACGCCCTAAGCAACGATATCGTAGTTAAAAAATACCTCTCAGACGGTGACCGATATGCCCACGCTGACATCCATGGTGCCCCAAGCTGCATCATAAAATGCAAAGATATAAACGATAAGAAACTCCTTATCTCTGAGAAAACACTAAAGGAGGCATGCGTGTTTGCTGCATCCTATTCTCGTGCATGGAACCAGTTTGCTGAAGCCTCCGCATATTGGGTGCACCCTGAGCAGGTCAGCAAGACACCTGAGAGCGGTGAGTTTGTACCAAAGGGCGCATTTATCATCAGAGGCAAACGTAATTATCATCGAAGTAAACTTGAGGTTGCTGTTGGCCTTATCACTATCGAGAATCAAGAAAAGCTTATGGGTGGTCCAACGACAGCAGTAGAAGAACGAGCGATAAAAGGCTATGCCATCCTTATTCCAGGTACAACAAAGAAAAGTACCATCGCACAAAAACTTGCAAAACAATTCCATGTCTCTACAGAAACAGTAGAAAAATTACTTCCACCAGGGGATTGCACTCTCCTAAAAACCATTGGATTTGATGGAGTATAGGTGAATACCTGTGAAAGTTATCTTTAAAGATCCAAAGAGCGGTGAAATCAAGCTCATCCCTGAGAATCTTGATGATATCTGGCATCTATATAACATCATCGAGGAAGGTGATTTGGTTCGTGCGGTGACGTTTCGTACCGCAGATGGGGAAAAAGCAGATAAGATTCGAGCCAAGAAATCAGAGAAGAAAAAAATGAAGTTAGGACTCTTGGTTGAAAAAGTCGCCTTTCATGAGTTTTCAAACAGACTTCGCATACAAGGCATTATCAAGGAAGGACCACAAGACCTTGGCTCGTATCACACGTTTAATGTTGACGCAGAGGAAATGCAGCCACTCTCCATTGTAAAAGAATATTGGAAAGCACATCATCTTCAGAGGATAGATGAGGCAGTACAACAAAGGACCCAACCAATGTTGGTGTTCGTATCCCTTGATGATGATGCTGCAACCGTTACCCTCCTCTATCAAAGCGGCGTGCAAATTGCTGCTGAGATTGACGCACATCGATCTGGTAAGATGTATGAGAGCAAAGAGACAACCAAGGAGTATCATGGTGAAATTTTTTCTGTGATAAAAACAGTGAAAAAAACCGATTCCCCCCTTGTAATAATCGGTCCAGGATTTGCACGTGATCATTTGATAAAGGTAGGAAAGGAAAAAGAACCTTTGCTTTTCAAGGATGCGATCACCCATGCGACTGCAAACGCAGGATTGAATGGGGTCTATGAAGCACTTAAAATTGGAATCGTTGAACAAATCACAAAGGAAAACCGTGTTTCGAAAGAAACCCAGGCTGTTGAGAAAGTATTCGAGGAAATTAAAAAAGATGGGTTAGTGACCTATGGAACAAACGAAGTAGAAGACGCCTTATCACGGGGTGCTGCAGAAAAACTACTGCTTACAGATGTTATGGTTCGAAGTAAAAACGGGGAACACTTACTTGATCTTGCACGAAAGACAAATTGCACGTTTATTATTATCAATACGATGCATGAAACGGGAAAAAAATTTGAGGGAATCGGGGGCGTAGCTGCACTACTTCGATTCAAATATTAATATCGTTCTCTACTCTGATTACAATGTAGAATAGCATCTCGTTAACGTTTTTTATATATGAGAGAAGCAATATATCATATATTTACAATTCATGGAACATTCTTAGGATATGTATTTGATAGCACTTACGACCATCAACAACATCAAGGTATGAAGAGAATTTTCTATAATAAAAAAATGATGAAACCGACGTTAATTATCACATCTGTTTTACTAGAATAATCTACAGAAATTTTTTTGGTAGGAGGCAATGATCTGTATAAAATGGTCTAAACATACCTACCGCAACCAGTGCTGATAATCATAGAGATATACGGAGGTTTTTCCAGATCAGTCCAATGATCCTCATCTGGTGGTTGGGTAAATTCTCCACCAGTGCCTTTTGTTTTATCCTCAGAGAGAACAGCCTCGTAGTAATCATACGTAATCATTAACTCGAAGCTGTTTCCTTTATCACGTAGTTGTTTTAACAAGCGAATTTCACCGATTTTCACACTGACTACTATAGCAATATCTTTATCAGTCCAGGAATCATCATAGTATGGCTGTTGTTTCAATTTAGCTTTTGCTTCTTGTTCATCAACTGCTTTAATGGGTGATTTAGGAGGGATAATTCCCTTGTTCAGGGTAATTGTAATTGCTCCTTTTCCAGTAATACGTGCACTTGTGTCTGTCTGTATAGAAGCAATACCATCAGGGGTTGTGACCTCGAGTGTTAAGCTATCCAACCCCATCCGCTTCAGGAGAGTCATACGGTCGTCGGTCCAGCTAAGATTAAATGTAATGCTCTTTATGTTTCCTTCAGATATCATGACGGTACCCTCATATGGTGATTTCTTTCCTGCGAATTCTGAAATTGAACTCAGAGAGCCATTTTGTACCGTCCAGTTGACGTCATAGCTTTTTTCACCAAGGATGTCCGAAGGTAAAATAGGCGGTGTTTTCGGAGATTGGTACATCGCGACACCAACACCTGCGATAATAAGGATGACTACCGCGACAATAATAATAATTTTATCGTTCTTTTTTAAGGATATCATGAGGCCACCTGTACAATCTTATTATATAGAGATGATAAATTATAATAATAAGTATGTTTCCTCCTTTATTAAATTTTTCCTCAATATATATATTTAGATAGGTTTTAATTAAACAGGAGAAAAAATCGGTTAATTCATACGTAGCGGAATAGGAGCGTTGCAGCGAGAACATGTTCCTTGTGTTATGCCCTTGAGATTTGAGGAAAAACCATATCGCTCAATAAGGAGATTTTTACAGCGAGGGCAGTAGGTGTTGTCATAATCGCCATGAGCGATATTCCCTAGATAGACAAACTGAAGACCCGCCTTTTTTGCGACTGTACGACAAGTATGAAGAGTACTGAGTGGAGTCTCCTTGATGCCTGTCATCTTGTAATCAGGATGGAATCGAGAGAAATGGACGGGGGTATCTTTACCGAGTTTTTCTTCGACCCATTGGGAAAACTTTTTGATTTCAAGTACATCATCGTTCATACCCGGGATCACTAAGTAGGTAAGCTCCAGGTGAATCCTATGTTTTTTCGCACGTTCGCAGGTTTGGAGCACCGGCGTCAGTCTTGCTTTACAGATCTTTTTATAAAACTCTTCATGAAATGCCTTAACATCGACGTTCATTGCATCCAGATAGGGGGCGATCTCTTTCAGTGGTTCCTCTTCAATATACCCATTAGTGATATATGCCGTATAGAGATTAGCTTTCTTGACCAATTTAGCAGCCTCAAGTGTGTACTCATGCCATATTGCAGGCTCGTTATACGTCCAGGCAACACCATGACAACCATGTTCTAAAGCAAGCTTGCTTAGGCTCTCCGCCGGAACATCTCGCAAGGATATTTCCTTAGGACGTGCCATGGAAATCTGATAGTTCTGACAATGATCACATCTGAAAGTGCACCCGACCGAGCCTAAAGAAAGGACCAGAGATCCCGGGTAGAAATGATATAATGGTTTTTTTTCAATAGGGTCAGTAGCTATTGACGAACACGCTTGATAGATAAGACTATACAGGTTCCCATGCTCGTTTTTCCGCACACCGCAAATCCCCTGTTTCTCAGCAGCGATAATACAATGATGGGGACAGAGCACACACTGTACAATATTATCTTTAATTGGTTTCCAAAACATCGCCTCTTTCTTCATTGCAGATTTTTCAATGATTGAGACTTTATTAATGTTCTTATAGTATGAGTTCGACCCAGTTCCTCAAAAGACCACGATACGGATATCCATCATTTATCTGAGGCTGCATGGATCTGAACTCCTGAAGAGTTTCATCCGTACGTAGCATCACCCGAGCATAGTAAAAAGCTTCCTCGACCGAGACCTTCCCGTCTCGGAAAAATTTCAATTGTCTAAGCACGCCTCTGTCTAACAAACCAGGCTTGTAACCATCTGCTTTCCCAGTGGAGAGACCCTCAAACCATAGCAGAGAAAATATTGGACCTTGAATCGTGCTTGCATACCCTGCTCGGAATTTACTAGTACCCGATATGACTATACGTCCATTACCAGCAATACCTGAGCGTAACAACAGCGAGGTGCGAAGGCTAGCAATAGTTCGATCAGCAAACCCACCCGCATAGCAAGCATCAATGATAATAGTGACCTTCTTTGATTTCAAGGGAGCAAGCAGACTCCCAAGTTCTTTATCAGTCAACGTGTTATCCCAGAGGAATATTTCACTTCTCTCTAGAATCTTTCCTCCTGTGAATGTTTTATTTTGATTCCCTACGCCATGGTTGAAGATCCAGATGAACACCTCACTATCATCATATTTGTTTGATGCATCAATGAGATACTGAAGGGATGCTAGAACGTTGGCTTTGGTCGCAGCCGCGTAGGTGATATCATACTTATGAGTTCGTTCCTGCAGTGTTTTTTGTTTTGTGCCATAGCCATTGTCACTACGAATCCACCCGTCATCAAAAAGAATCATCATCTGAGATGTCGGATACTGGTTGTTTTCGATAAAATATGCTGCAATGTCCTCCGCAAGGGAGAGACCACCATTCCCTAATTTACTTTCATTGGATTGAGGGAAGTTTGCTGCTACAATAAACATCGCCCATTTGTGAGAATCAGAGTCGACAGACTTCGGGTTATATAATTTCACTGTTATCGAGTGAATTTCTGAGTAATCTTTTCCATCATAGGATCGAGCGCATATCGTGTAATTCCCGTTTGGAAAATCATACGTGGTCCAGTCAATACTCCAGCGTGTTGTTCCCGTGGCAGTCGCCCAATTGCTTTCGCCGATTTTTACCTGGACACTTATGATCTCTGTTGTTTTTTTAGCATCACTTGCTGTCCCACTGATCATCACCAGTTGGGCTACCGTTGCCCCGTCCAAGGGATAGGTGATGGTCACTATCGGTTTCTCCGTTGTTGTGGTAAGAGTAAAATTTGAACCGAAAAACCCTGAAAACATACCTAAAACTAGTATAGCAATAACAATAATCGTAAGAGCGATGACCCATTTGAATCTCATTTTTCTCAGTATACTATGTTTCTTTTATCTCCTTTAAAACTTTTATTGAACAGCCCTTACCAGATTACGGTGTTAAAAACGATGCTTTCTGAAATGTTCATAGCCTTTGTTTTCTAACAGGCTTCTTTTGCCTTTATCAAGCAGAACGATATCCTTTTTCCTTGTAACCCTCCCTATCGCAGTCAGAGCAGTATCCTTTTTTTGTAGAGTTTTTCTTGTGTTCTCAAATCTATTCTTTTGTATTGTTACAAGCAGTTCGTAATCTCCTCCAAAATGCAGAGCTACATCATATAGATCAGCTTCATTCTTGTTGCTAAAGATGTGAAGCAACCTAGGATCAAGCGGGAGAGCAGTTTTTTTGATTTCAAACCCAACAGTATTTACCTCTTGCAACTGGTACAATGATGCAGACAACCCGTCTGATAAGTCCATTGAGGATGTCACAGACTGCTGCTTCGCAAGCAACCGGCCTTCTGTAAGTCGAGGTAGAGGTCTGAGTAATGCGTTGGTCAGTTTTTTTTCCTGTTTCTTCCGATTCAATGCATAATACCCAGCACCGGCTTTGCCTAAAGTTCCGGTTACCGCGACGATATCACCAAGTTGCGCGCCAGTTCGTGCCATAAACTCCGATTTTTTAACAAAGCCAAATGTTGTTCCACACAAGGTTATCTCCACTGTCTCCTTTGTATCGCCACCGACAATAGTGGTCCCATATTTCACGGCACACGCATCTGCACCCTTCGTCAGAGCCTTCAGAAACGATTCTTTTGTGCTTTTTGGAAGACCAAATGAACAGACGACACCAAGGGGGGTTCCACCTTTTGCCGCAATATCTGAAATATTCATGGCAACTAGAAACCAGCCCATCTGATAGGGGCTCATCTGTTTTGGGATATGGGTACGTTGGAACATCATGTCGGTGGTGACTAACCAATATGTATTTCCCATATCAATCGCGGCGCAATCATCACCAATGCCATGATGTTTTTTTTCTTTGGTAAGAATTGAATTGATCTGTCGGATCGCTGCCCGTTCTCCAAGGTCCGCTAATCGTTTCACAACTATGACAAACCCAATCAGCATAAAAAAGTTTATCACAACAAAAGAGTTTCGCAATACAGGGAAATCAGAGGCGATACTTCTTGAAGAAAATGACCTATAAAAACAGTGGTGTTGACATCGAAGAAAAGGAAGAAGCAATCAAACAACTCTTGTCAAGCATCTTAACGAAGCGGAAAGGCACCATCGGCAAACCCATGGGAGGACATTACGCAGGGCTCATCGAATTTGGCGACTTCGCCTTGGTCCTTTGCACCGATGGTGTCGGAACCAAGGTAAGAATAGCAGAAGCATTGAAAAAATATGACACCATCGGCATAGACTGTATCGCAATGAACGTTAACGACGCCTTATGCGTCGGTGCAGAACCTCTTGCGTTTGTCGATTACCTTGCCATGGAAGACCCAAACCCAAAAATTACCAAGGAGATCGGAAGAGGATTGGAGAAAGGAGCCAGACTTGCAAATATCTCAATAGTCGGCGGTGAGACCGCTGACTTGCCTGAGCTTATCAACGGCTTTGATCTTGCGGGAACCTGCCTTGCCTATGTGAAAAAAAACCGCGTCATCCTTGGAAATACGATTCAATTAGGTGATGTGATCATCGGATTAAGCAGTAGCGGGATTCACTCCAACGGCTACACGCTTGCCCGGAGAGTCATCAATGAAGCAGAGCTCTCCTACATGGATCATTTTCCTGATGGATTGTACCGCGGTAAGACCATCGGGGAGATTATGCTAACGCCTACCAGAATCTATGTCAAGGAAATCCTAGAGCTCTTCAAGAAAATCGATGTTCATGGTCTTGCTCATATCACTGGTAGTGGACTTTGGAATATCCCACGATTAAAAGAAAAAGTACAATATATGCTGGATGACCCCTTAAAGCCTCAACCAATTTTTTCCTTCCTTAGAGATCAAGGAAATATCGATTATTATGAAATGTATCAAATCTTTAACATGGGAATGGGATTCGCAATCATTGTCTCGGATGAAGATGAAAAGGAGAGCATCGGGATCCTTCGGAACCACTCTGATGCTACGGTCAAGCGCGTGGGGTCTGTCATAAAAGGAGCCGGGGTTAACATGCCCCATCTGAAATTACACTATCGGTAACGCTACCGTTGTTATGTCCTATGAAAATTGGAGTTGTTGAGATACCAAATCGTTTTGTGCTTGCACCCTTGGCGGGGGTTAGTTGTACCTCGTTTCGGATGTTGTGCAAGGAAAACGGTGCAGGGTTGATCTATACTCAGATGATCGATGCGGAGTTTATCAACAAAAAGAATCCAGCGGAAGTCAAACGATTTCTCAATATTCAGGACTGTGAACGACCTGTAAGCGTTCAGCTTATTGGCAGTAAAAGAGATGTTCTTGTAACTGCAGTACAATCAGTCGAGCAGTTCGCTGATATCATCGACCTAAACGTCGGGTGTATCGAAGATGATTATCTGCAGAAAGGATGTGGCGCTGCCCTCCTAAAGGATCTTGCAAAGCTTGAAATCCTGCTTCAAGCAATGGTCGATGCAACAGAAAAACCAGTGACCGCTAAGATACGTATTGGGTGGGACAGTCAGCATATCAATAGCGTCACGGTCGCTCAGTTAATT
>LSSI01000088.1 GCA_001595945.1 Thermoplasmatales archaeon SM1-50 | reverse complement strand
CTCTGGACGCTGGTTTTTTGGATCCCATTGTCCAAAGTCATTTCGATGGGAGAAAAACCGCTCCTTCGCGCGAGATTTCTCCTCATCTCTTCGACCACCTCCTATTGCTGCATCGAATTTATGCTCTTGAATCGTGTCAAGCAGTGTGGTCGACTGCAGATAGTTTCTGCTAGCGAATTTTCCAGTTTCTTCTTTCACCCGACCTAAGTCGATGGAGTGTTGAACAGAGCCCACAAGCAATCGGACATCAAGATATTTGATAAAAGTATCTCTGAAAACGATTACTTCTGGGAAGTTATGACCTGTGTCGATATGCAATAACGGATACGGGATTTTTGCAGGGTAAAATGCTTTTCTTGAAAGATAACCAAGAACAATAGAGTCTTTTCCACCAGAGAAAAGTAAGACGGGTCGTTCGAATTGTCCTGCAACCTCACGGATAACAAAAATTGATTCTGCTTCAAGTTTCTGCAGGTGGGTAAGGTTATATCGCTTCATAGGAGAGGTATCTTTATCCACAAATCCTTCAAAAACCTTCGCAAAAATGTGAATCGTGCATAAATCATATTAATTACCTGCAGATGCATCAAAAAAGGCAGGTCCCTACTATGGTTTCCCCTGAACTCGAGAAACGAGATTTCTCGTCTAAGAAGATTCAACAATTTCAAAAAAAAGTATTTTCTTTTTATCAGAAAAACAAACGGGAATTACCCTGGAGAAAGACAAAAGATCCATATAAGGTTCTCCTCTCTGAGTTTATGTTACAGCAGACACAGGTAAATCGCGTTGTGTCCTATTATAACAGGTGGATTGTCACATGGCCAACCATTCATGCACTCGCTGCTGCGCCACTTCCCAAGATCCTACAGATGTGGATGGGTTTAGGATACAACACAAGGGCATTACATTTACATTGGGCTGCAAAAAAAATTGTAACTACATTTGATGGAGACGTGCTAAAAGCATTAAAACAATATAAAGAACTCCCTGGCATTGGAAAATACACCTCACAAGCGGTACAAATCTTCGCAACGAATGCAGATCTTGTAACGGTTGATACTAACATCAGACGGATATTTATCCGTGAATTCAACCTTCCTGAGAGCGTTTCTGATAAAAAGCTTTGGATACTTGCTAAAGCATGTCTTCCAAAAGGGAAAAGCCGGGATTGGCATAACGCCTTGATGGATTATGGTGCACTGTATCTTACTTCACATAAAACTGGCATCAAGCCAAAAGTACAACAATCACGATTTGAAGGATCAAATCGACAGATTCGTGCCAAAATATTACGATATTTACTTAAGGAAACTATGTCGATATCCGAGTTAGAAAGGAATCTTGGAATAAAACAAACACGGCTTAAGGGAGTTCTTGATAAGATGAGAGCTGAAAAAATAATAGTTAAAAGAAATAATTTCTATCAAATAAGTGAATAAAGACCATATTTTTTAGAGAAATGAATATATGAGAAGAAATCTAATGATGAGCGATTCCATTAAGATGGTCATCTGAATCATCTAAGAACTGCTAATCGTCATATGAATACATCATACAATGTTTAAAAATCATTTATAAAAAAAATTTTTATTAAAATAAGTTGTTAGAATCAAGAATTTTCTCCCTATTTTGTTAGCTTTTTACTTCTTATCTCTCTTTCAGTAAATTTAATATATAAAACATGTGTATATTAATTATAGGAAATGAGACTTATCGGAAAATTCATAATTATTATTATAATCATAGGTATTCTCCTTGGTGCATCGGCGTACGTTATTCTCTACACCGATGATACTAATGGCACCAACGGAGGAAATGATACAAAGCCTCCGCAGATTGTCGATGTTACAGGGAATATTACGGCAACAGCAGGTAAGACCGTGACCATCACTGTTCTTTTCATAGATAATGTAGATGTCACCCAAGCCATTCTCTATTATAAAACCGCTGGAGCCGCGAACTGGACACACATCTCTATTCTCTCCGGTAGCAACATCATCAGCATTCCTTCTGGCACAACAAGTAATTATCATTATTATGTCACTGTAGATGACGCGGCCGGCAATGGACCAGTGGGAGAGCCATCCACAGATGGCTCCAAGTTCTATATCATAACTGTAAGACCTGATGATGAGTACTTTACTCATATCGTATTTGTTGAAGAATCTACTTCGGTGACATGTCGGTATTGTCCAAATGTTGCAGCCATTTTAGAACAACTTGAATCCTCGACAAATTATCGTTTTTATTATGTAAGCATGATTATGGAAAACAGCAAGACAGCAGAGTATCTCACATCAGTGTACAACCGATATGCTGATCCAACCTTATATATCGATGGAGGTTATCAAGTGATTCTTGGTGGTCTGCACCCGGAAGAAAATTACACTACCGCTATACAAGCAGCAGAAAATAGAGTGGTCCCAAAAATAAAGGTTACGGTTACTGCAGAATACAAGAATACTACTAATACGATTGCCACAAATGTTCTGGTGGTAAATGGAGAACAAACTCCCTATTCAGGGCGATTACGGGTGTATCTACTTGAGATTATTTCTTCACAATTTAATGATTATAACGGATTAAAATATAGAAACGCTTTTGTTGATTTCCTGCTTAATAAAGATATTTCTGTTTCTGCAAATAGTAACATAACGTATTCAGCCGACTGGCCTGTTGGTACCCTTGATTATGAGAATCTGAAGCTTATTGCCGTGGTGTTCAATAATTCGGGAAACAACGCGTTTTCAAATCCTCCGACGGGTAATCCATTTACCGCTTATTATGCTGATGCGACGGATGCGACGTATGTAGTTAAGGATGCACGAAACCTTCCTCCTGAGGTGGGGATTCTCTCACCACAGAAAGGGAAAATCTATCTACGTGGGAATCTGTTTTTAAGTAGAGTATTATATAAAAAGACATTATTGAGAAATACTTGGATTATTGGAAAAGCTTCGATTGACACCTATGCAAAGGATGACTCTGCAATTGAAAAAGTCGAATTCTATGTAAATGATAATCTTGTCGCGAACCTGACAGAACCACCTTATAATTGGACGGTACCATTTTCATTCATTAAAAAACCATGGATTCCAAGCACCTATACAATCATGGTAAAAGCCTATGATGATACCAATAAAACCGCGACCGCAAGCATTGATGTGAAGGTGTGGTGGGCATTCTCATTTTTTGGAAAATAGTCGTCTGCTGTTTAATGTTGTAATGATATTACGTGCCAGGACAACAAAGAAGGGATATGGACCTCGAAAAAGGTTTCTACATATTCTTTTTATTATAGATAGCGGCGAGTAAAATTCTCTATACATCTGTTGTACTCCTTTACGCAGTTCTTCTGACGTCATCTGCTTTGGTTTGAAGGTAACATGCCCCATGTTATAATATCTCCAATCTTTGGTTAGAATTCTTTTTTCACTATCAAGTTTTTGAAACAACGGTGTCCCTGGGAACGGAGTAAGAATTGAGAAATCAGCGACATCGATCTGAAGATCTTGTATCGCTTGAAGCGTTTTTGTAAACACATCAGGGGTGTCGTTGTCAAACCCAAAGATGAAGTCTCCGATAACAGCCATACGGTTTGTATGTATGTTACGAACCGCTTGTCCGTATTCGTCAACCATGTTTGTTTTTTTACCAATTATTTCAAGGGTATGTTGACAGATTGATTCAAAGCCCACAAGCCATGCAATGCATCCTGCTTCTTTTGAGAGTCGGACTAGTTCTGGGTCGTTTGCTAAAACATCAACATTTCCATTGCAGAAAAATTTTTTTCGCAACCCCTTCATCTGTTTGAATAATTCTTTTGTATATAAAGGATCGATGGTAAGCGAAGTGTCATAGAACATCAGGGTTTTTTGTGGGATTGCATTTATTTCAGAGATGACCTCTGGTATTGGTCGTTTATAGAAAAATGCTCCACCCGGGATGTTTGTCTCCGGGCAGAATTCACAGTGGTATGGACAGCCTCGTGTCGCCTCGACTGCACCTGTCATAACAAAGCCAGGTAGATCAACAATTGTCGGGGGGAGAATTAGGGACGTATTGTAAGGTGGTGTATGATAGAATGGTTGTAATCGTTTTTGCTCAATATCCTTAAGAATGGTAAGCCATCCATATTCGTTTCTTCCAATAAGAACGCTGTCAGCATGTTGTGCTGCTTCTTCTGGGAAACCTGATGCATGAAACCCACTTAGAATCACAGGAATACCTTTTTTTCGAAACTTATCAGCAATTTCATATGCTCTAGGTGCTGTTGAAGTAACATAATTGATAAGGATAACATCATATAGATGAGAATAGTCTATCTTGTGATATCGTTCGTTAACCAGAGATACTCTATGTTGTTTCGGTGTGATCGCAGCAAGTTCACGTGCTTGTAAGGTAGGAAGAATCGAGAACGCTGTAAGCAGTGTTTTCTCAAAGAATTTGTACCGTCCCCCTCCCATCCAGATGGTCTCAATGATGAGTATATTCATTACTTCTCTGTGGAGAATGAAGAGACAGCTATTTAAGGAATTGTACCTATCTCCTCTCGACTTTGGAAGCCCTATGAATCCCTTCTATAACCCCATGTTTCTCGGTAAAATACTCAAAAGATATATAATTGATATCGATAGGCTAAATAGGATAAACGAGGAATCTCTTCGACGTTATCAGGATAGACAATTCCGGCGATTAATGCGGTTTGCTGATACGGTACCCTTATACCATGAGAAATATATGCAAGTAGGTGTGAATCCAACCTCCATGACAAGCATCGATGATCTTCAGAGACTTCCTTTTGTCACAAAAGACGATATCAAACGACACTACCCTTTAGGGATTGTATCATCCAAAATAAAAAAAACTTCTCTTATCAAGGTCTCAACATCAGGTACCACCGGCAAGATTCTCCCTCTGTACGTCGATTTGCTTGATATCGTCATGGGTCTTTTCGCATATATGCGTACTTTGCATGAATATGATATGAGTGTTTGGAAAGATAAGATAACAATCATTGGGGATTTTGCGCCTCATACCGCGGAAAGTGGTTATGTCACGAGAGGTCTGCAACCCCATTTCAATCTCACACGGATGTTTAAAAACATCCAATGGCTCAATACAAACGATGAGCCAAATAAGGTGATGGCTGCGATTGATGAGTTCCAACCAGATTTCATCGGTGGGTATGTCGGAATGCTTGGCCATCTTGCCTTATTAAAAGACTCTGGTCTTGGGGACAATATCTCACCTCGGTATATAGCTGCGACAGGCTCTGTGCTTGATTCTTTCCTAAAATCATTTGTAGAAAAGGCATTTCATGCAAAAGTCTTTGAGGTCTATGGAGCGACAGAATCAGGTCTTATAGGATTTCAATGTGAAAAAGGGAGGTATCATCTGATGTCTGATCTCGTCTACGCAGAGTTTCTCCGGAATGGAGAACCAGTGCACTCAGGTGAAGCTGGAGAGATGATTATCACAAAATTCCATGGAAAAGGAACACCGATTATTCGTTACAATGCGATCAATGATATCGTTGCCCCCTTTAAAGGAACTTGTTCATGTGGAAAGGCTGGTGCGCTTATTAAAAAAATATATGGACGCAATGACCTTGCACTGTATCTTCCAAATGGGACCGTGTTACTTCCTTCTGCTTTTTCAGAGATTTACAGTAAATTACTTTATCAATTAAGAACAAACAAAGTCAAGAACACAAAAATCATTCAACGCGATCTGTATAACCTTGAGATCCAGGTTGTCATCGATGAGGCGCTCCGAGCTATTGGACCATCTGTTGAAGAGATTTTTTCGTTCATTAAAAACGGATTCGAAGCAAAGACAGGGCCTGATGTAACAGTGATTGTCACAGAGGTTGATGCTGTTGATACTTCACAGGGTCCTCGAATCCTCTCTATGGTAGATAAAGAGAAATATACTATTGCCCGATATCTTTAAAATATCCACCATTTTTTTTCCAAAAGCGTCGAAAGCTATTTAAATGCTAAAAGCTTAATAGAAAGTTAACAATTGATAATCTGAGGGATAATATGAAAATAGTATTATGCAACGATGGAGTGTGTGTTCCTCCGAAATGCCCTGTTGTGGATATTCAAGAGGATAAGGTCATTATTGGCGAAAAAAAGAACGTGTGTACGTTAACACGAGCGCAATTCAATATACTCAGACAGAAAATCCTAAACGGCGAGATTTAGAAAATCTTTTTCCCCCGTTCTTTTTTTCATTTCTTTTTTAAAAAAATTAATGATGTGGATATCCCGCTTCGTTTTGGTTGTACATCTGAATACTTTCCCTGACTAATTGTTGGAGAAAATCTAGTCGTTGTCCATCGGTCGTGGCTCCATACGTCGTTAACGTGCCATACAATGTTGTGTACTTCGGTTTTACCTTTCCATTGTCATAACCTAATGTAATGATATTAAACATTGGGATACCTCCGACGCGGTCTTTATCATAGATGGGTTGAGCGTCTCTCAGCTCATCGACAGTGTGATGAATGTTTACGTAAATATATGCGACTGTAGCGTTCTCAAAGCTGACAAGAGTATGATACATGTCCTGTTTTCCAAACTCAATTAAGAACAAGTCTTTTATCACAGGGTACATCACATCGCATCCAGCACAAGCATCACCACTATAATGTAAAAACACAGGGCCTTCCGATAAGTTCGCTAAAATAAATTCTGGATGTGGTACGTTGTCCACCGTTTCAAAGGTAAAGACTGCAGTAGTTTTCGGCTCAAGTTTCAGGCAGCTTAAACACAACACAAGCACGATACCGGATCGTATTTCATCATATACTGTGGTGAACGCAAACATACCACCAAGTGTTCCCGAGACTAGTAGAAGGGCACAGACCTGCAACGCAACAATTTTCTTCATTCCTATCTCCTCTCAAAGGTGATAAGTCTATTTGGACAGGCGGTAACACATTTCCCGCATAAGATACACTCCGGGTCTCGATGCATATTTGGAACATCGATTCCCATCGGACATTCATAGGAACAGACATTGCAATGTATACATTGTTTTGTATTAACAGAGATATGTAGGAAGCTGATTTTATTAAAGGGGCCCAGAAGTGCTCCCACCGGGCAGAAATACCGGCACCATCCACGTTCAATAAGAAAGATAAGGACGATAAATAAGATGAAAAGAACCAAAGCTATTGGGAAAAAATAGTTTGGTACAAACTTCCCCGGATTTAAAAGAAGGGTGGGGATTGTTCCGGTAAGAAACCCAACAGGACAGATATCCGTAAAGATAAAACCGATAAGATAGGATGTAACAAACACAAAGCTAACGAGTAGAATATATTTTATGTAACGGAAGTATTTCTCAGTTTTATGTGTGCCAAATTTCCGTGCGATTGGAAGCCTTTTAAACTTCCGAGCAACTCGCCCTGTTCCACGTTGAAGAAGCCCTATTGGACAAGCCCAGCTGCATACCGCTCTTCCTGTCAGCACACCAAGAAACCCAATGATGAGGAAAGGATAAAGGAATAATCTCCATGCGAAGCTGCCTTTATCAACGCTTTGTTCCAATGACCGTAATGGGCATGCGGAGGTCGCAGCGGGGCATGCCTGACAATAAAAAAAAGGATAACAAAACCCAGTTTTTAGTCCAGGATACCCCTGGTAACCTAGATTAGCGGAAAAGAAAAGCACAATCTGAGAAATCAATCGTTTTATTTGTAACTTCATTTAACTCTCTTTCGTCCTAGGATTATCACACCTGCAATGATAGCTATGATAAAAATAATCAATTCAAAACCTGGCGTTTGACTATCGCCATTACTACCATTCCCATTTGTATCTACGGAAAGCGTAATATTCTGTTTTGGAGATGATTCCCAAGTACCATCGGTTTTTGCCCAGACCTTACAGCTAATATACGTTGCATCTGCATATTTCAATGTGATATCTGATTTATAATTCCCAGCACTTTCAAGAGACATTGAGATATTTTGAATATCGGAATGACAGATACCAGTCCGTGCATTGCACTCTTGAACCCATAGTTTTACCTCTGAAGGAGTTTCACCACTGATCGCTATTGAAAAAGTAACAGTTGATAATGGTGCAGGTGATGCTGGGGAAGAGATGATTTCTCCAAATGTTAACCCTGTTTCGACTGCTGAACAGACAATTGCCCCAAAAATACTTAGCATTACAATACATGGTATAATTTTTTTTCCGTTCTTCATATTTTTCATGTCTCCTTATATTTTTTTATTGTTTTGTTTATCTATATTTCAAGATCATTAAATCACGCATAACCCAAGTGGGAATAATAAATATTTCCTTTTTTACGGGCAAACCCATTGCAATGCAATCGATATTTTATTTTTTTCCTTTTATCTCTCATATCAGAGTATCAAGAACCGGAGCAAGTCTTGTAAGGTCTTCAGGGTACCCCGGGGAGATTTCATTATAGACCGCTAACCCCTCATGGGAATACGAAAGAACTCCTTCTCTATTGAAAATGCACAACGCAGGAATACCCCCATTCCCAACCTTATAAGTTTCCCAGATAGTCCCATCATCGATTCCAAAGGTCCATGTCAATTCATATTCGTAATCCTTAAAAATAGACAGAAAATCTTGTATTTGCGAAACGGTTTCCCGTTGGTCAATATCTATAGAGAGAATTTCTACGTCATTCCTACTATAATTTTCGTATATTTTTCGTAATTCCAGCATTTGAAGTTGACAAGGTGAACACCATGTTGCCCACATATCCAGAATCACTACAGTTCCCCTGTAATCGCGTAGATGTTTTGTTTCTCCAGTAAGGGTGGTAAAACTGAAATCATCACCAAAGGGATTGATCTGTTGTTCTGTACAACCAGAAACCAGAGGGAGCATCATCAGCAGAGAAATAATAAAAAAAAGAGATGGTTTACACATCTGCATCAAAGAATATCAGTGATAGAGTTTCAATTTCTGCACAAGCATTTCTTTTGGCATGGCACCAACGAGCTGGTCAACGAGAGCACCGTTTTTGAAGATTAGTAAAGTAGGGATGCTCATAATTCTATATTTCATTGAAGTTCGAGGGTTTTCATCAACATTCAGCTTCCCAAAGACTATTTTTCCTTGCATCTCCTTTGCAAGTTCTTCAATAACTGGTCCGATCATCTGGCAAGGACCGCACCAGGGCGCCCAGCAATCAATAACGATTGTCGGGAATTTCTTTAAAGTCTCTTCTATGTCTGCATCAAGAAGATGGATTGGTGTATCTGGCCATTTTTTTTCCATAGTTCTCCCTCCGTTCATATACTGTTTTTTCAGTTGCTCAAGTTTTTTCTTTTTAATCATATCAAGAGAATCCATTTATCCTCGAATAACGCCACTCCCTAATTAATATTTGGATGAAAAATTCCGAAAAAGTGTCTTATTTGGTAGTGTCTTGGAGCCATTTTCTTATTCTTAGATATCCGATTTTTTTTTCTCCATCAAGCCATAGGACAGGAGCCGTTCTTTGAAGGTCCTCAAAGACATCATGGGATTTTGCAAATGAGAGATCCTCTTCACGCCATTTATTAAGATCATGTGGAAAGGTAACGATATCGACATCATCCCTCCCAGTAAGTAATTCTTTTGCCTCCTGGCATTTCACGCACTTTTCTAATGAGAATAAAATTGGTTTTGTAATATGAACACCTCACAAGCGACTATTTCTTTTTCGTATCTTGATATGATGCATAATAATCGATTTTGTTTTAAAGGTTACCGTTTCCTTCGTCCTCAGTAACAAAACTATTTCAACTATAGTATTCGTTGTAAAGGAATAGGTAAAACGATTTAGGCACATTATAAAACGATAGGAGTGCAAGTTAAGTAAATTATATTGCAGAACACAGATAACGTATAAAATCAGTGTTTCTATCAATCTACTCCGCGAAGTTCTATCAAAGCCCTTTATTTATACGCGATACCCATCGATTGTGCTTTTGGTTTTATTGACACTCTGAGACTGTCGAATAACCTTCTTCGCATGGGATGTGTCACACACTATCCTATCACATTCATTAATAAATTCACCAGATGAAATCAATGTTTTTTCAAAATTCCAAATTAACATCAAACCCTCCAGTCTTTCCAGTTGACAAATCTTTCGTGTCATTTTCACCATTGGAAGGTCTGGGAGGTTTTGGATATACTCTCTTAATGGTGTCAATCAACGCCAGTTTCAAATCATCAAACTCTGATTCACGCACGACCTGCTTCAAGTCGTTGATATGTATGCGGTAAATCCTATTGCCGTTGCCATCCCAAGCCATCTTGCTCCTGCCTTTAAACAAACCAAGATGCTTCAATGTGTGCGTTGGTGTTTGATTGGACAAGTTATCAAATTG
>LSSI01000087.1 GCA_001595945.1 Thermoplasmatales archaeon SM1-50 | reverse complement strand
AACGACGTGGCATTGGTGTCGTTGAACACTGCGTAGACCGCATCCAGTTTCCCGAATCCGATGATCTGGTAATATCCGGTGATCCAACCGGCTGGTGGGAGTGGGACACCAAGGACGGTGAGCCCCCAGACTCCGGAGAAATTTCCATTTGCCCATTCTGGCGGTTCATCGTACAGAATGGGGTGTTGCTGCGAAGAAACACTCTGGTTTGATGGAGGTGTTTTTTGGACTGATACACCTAGTGTCATTTGGCTGAGAACTAACAGACAGCAGATACCTACGCATAATAGTATTATCTTCTTAATATAAATCCCTTATTTCCTTTCTAAATAATGTAATGTATTTATTCTATAAATATTTTATTACTTAATAAATAAAAAATCTACTTTTTAAGTTTCATTCAGACAGTAAAAAGTGTTGGGAGCGTACTTCTCATCCAGGGGTTATAGTTCCCTCCAAAAAAGAATAAATTATACAGGTAAAGACTATAACTTCAAGTACAAATCTCTTTTTAGAGATAAATTTAATTTCAATAAAGACATTCTGTCATCGGGATAATAAAAAAATTATTTATTATTCTGTTGTTTTCCCCAAGCCTGTTTTATCACGGGATTTCGTTCGAGATAACGTTGTATATACTTTTCTGGTACTTTGTTAAAAACACAGGAAAAATTCACACAATGCGGGCAATACAATAAGAAAAAAATCACATAAAATAATACTAACGTAAGCAAGGTCCCGATGAACACACCAATAACACCAAGCAATGACACAAGATCAGAATAGTCTATCCAAAATGTATAAACACCATACAACTCGACAAGCAAAGGATATGCCCCAAGAAACGCAAAACCGATCACGGTACCGATTTTCTCCCACTTAGTAATCGGTTCTGGATGATATCGCCAGATTTTTGGAGAAAAATGATTCTCTGTACAATGGAGAAAAAAGCGATCCTCTGCGTAATAGGGACAATGACTGCAGGTGATACGAGGTTGAATCACTAAAAAAAACAAAGCTGAGAATATAGAAAACGTAAGCACAGGCCATACGTTTCTAAGGAGTATACTCGTTAGTCCTGTCCCCAGTATTGCCATGATAATAAAAGACCCCTCAAGCAGGTGGGAAACAATCACCTTATTCTCATCTGGTTTACAGAAGATCTCACCCTTATTTCCACAGGTTGAACACGGTGCATTGGGATCAAATGTACAAAGACCTGCATTGTTTTTTACCATAAACAAAGGGAAAACGTATAGAGTTTAAAAAAACTGGCTATAGCACAATAACCCAACGTATAGGAAATATAGGGAATATCTTTAAATTAAAGAATGCACTTTCGCTATATCAAATTAAGATACACGAAGGAGTGTTTTTCTATGACCGAAGATTTGGTGATGCAAACAGCAAACACTGAGACGCATTGTGCTATGTGTAGACTTGATTTTCTTGGAACCGGGGTCTGTCCATCAGGAAAAAAACATGGATATGTCGCCTATTGGCCTCAAGGACGAATTGAGATCTACCGGGCTCTTCAAGCCGGTACTTTGAAACCAACACAACAACTCATTGATATCGCAGACACCTGCACCCTGTGCGGAGCATGCGACAAACAATGTTCCTTTATTACTAACAGACGACCTATGATTGTTCAGAAGGCATTGAAGGAATTTGTGAAGAGGCTTGACAAGGACACTCTTCAGAAGACTCCTTCAGACCCCGTCCTTCAAGCACTACAAAATATCGTTGGGGAACAATGGGCGACAAATGACCCTGTTATTGTTACTGCCTACACTAAAACAATACTTACATCCTCAAGCACCCAAACGTATGTTGTGATGCCGAAAACAACACAAGAGGTAAGCGACATCGTCAAGGTAGCAAATGCTAATAAGATTCCTTATCTTCCCCGGGGAAATGGGACGTTCCTCTCTGTAGCTTTAGAAACCCTTTTAGCAGGACCAGTTGGATTATCAAATGGTATTATTCTTGATATGTCCAGGATGAATGCGATCACACTAAATGATGATTCAACCACCGCGACAATCCAGGCCGGAGTTACTGCATTCGATCTCCAAAAAACCGCAGCCTCTCAACATAAAAGGATTCTTGTTGGAGAAGCAGAAGCTTACCTGTGTGCTAATGTTCTTTCCTTCGGGATTATTTCTACATGGGGAAACGCCTATGGCTGGGGTGCAGATAATTATACAGATGTTGAACTTATCGATGAGAAAGGAAACATCATCCATCATACCGGTGATTCTCTTAGAAACCCCTTTGCCACAAACCATGGACCTACAAGTTTAACCCTCCGTCCTTCGAATATCGTCACTAGTATGACGATTAAACTTCATCAAAAATCATCTGATGAACACGCTATGCTCCTACCATTTGAATCCCTTGAGGATGCTGTGGATTTCTCCTTAGATCTCGCTAAAAAAAACATCGGAGTATCACTTGCTATCTTATCCAGTAAATATTTCTCCGATTTCATCTGCCCGACAAACGAGATCGCTCATTCCTTCGAGCATATTATCACAAAATATTTCCGTATCAATTACATCGTCGACATCATTTGCGACAGCAAGGATAAACGCTATGTAAAAGACCATGCTAATGTCATTATCGATGAACCTATGATGAAGACATTTGTCCTCAGTTCCCCAAAGCTCGCATCAATGAAAAATAGTGAATTTTTAAAGAAAATAGCACAAAAAGAGAATCCTTTAAAAACTCTTTTTCAGGGACGAATGAAACGCATGATTACCAAAATGGCGTTAAATCCTTCCCCTGAACAAATCGGGGCTGCATTTGATATTGATTTGAAAGATTTCTTTACTACAGTATACAAAAAACCAGAAATGACTGATCCTATCTGGTTGCATGAATTCCGTATACTTCCTTGTCGTATGATGCGCCAACGTATGTTTATGGTCCGAGGGGGTTTTATGATAGCACAAAAAGATATTATCCTCAAAGCTTATGAGATTTTAAAAGAAGTCGGTGCTAAATACCACAAAGAACATGCACTTGGGTTTATCAGTTTTCTCGACTCAGGAAAAATCGCTTTTCTCGAATATGACTACTATTATAATCATACAAAACCTGAGGGACTTCAAAACCTCAATCAATCTATTGTAGAATCATTAACAAAAGAACTCACCATCGATGGCTATCTTCCCATCGAATTTTCTTTTCATAAGGGACTCTATCGAAAAGAACAGGTTTTTTATCCCTTCCCAAAGGCGCTGACTACAGAAGAACTTCAACAATTTGGACAAATGGTTCAGCAAATCGTAGGAGGTTAATTCTAAGTTTATTTAGTGTTTATTTGTTACCAGTTACCAAGAGGGGGAAAAATTAATTAATAGTAGATTTGCCAGCTTTTTTCCGGTAAAAATATTTTATGACAAGGAGTGACTCTTACCCATCTTTCACACAACAAAATTGAGTAACTTTCCCCTGAAGCGGAAGAAAACATCTGACATTGTTTTAACGATAAATGTTTGAGCGATTCATTTATGACTTAATAGTCATGGATTTCTCGTTTAGATTTGGTGAAATTTTTTATTAAAAGCACTTTATCAAATTCTTCTTAAAATTCTTTTCACGGAGTATTTTAGTATTTTTAAGATTTCATTGTACTTGATTTCACCAGTGATAAATGAATTCAGAATCTCATTTCCTAGAATGCATTCTGATCCAAACCAAAATGAAACATTTGGGAAACGATGGAATAGGAATTCATAGACTGTCGCCCATTTCTGTATATCCAATAAAGTTGAGTTAATTTCCTCAGTATATTCATATGCTAGATTATATTTTTTATTATAGAAAAAATTTGAAATATGTCTGGAAGCAATCAAACTACTGATAAAGGCGTAGTATAATCCCTCACCTGTAAAAGGATCAGCTAATCCTGCAGCATCACCAATAAGTAAAATATTTTTCTTTGCGATAGATTTTTTTGAATCGCGTATTGGAATTATTGCATTGCGTGGTTTTATCGAATTATCCAGTTTCCAGAATTCCATGAATTCTTTCCACATACTTTTCATTACAGGAAAACTAGAGGATTGAGAGGTGAAAAGACCCGCAGTTATCAATTCTGATTTTGGAAAGATATAGCCAATTATACCAGGGTATCTTCGGAGAATCTGGCACAGTGCATACTCATCAAAATATTTATTAAAACATGGTCCTACAGGTCCTTCCCATGAGGAGGATACCGCGAAGCGTTTAAATGGTGCTAAATCAACAAGTTTGTTTAAACGAATATTACTTCCCCACGCACCTACCAAAATATCATAGTATATTGTTTGTTTCCTACCCTCTTCAACATAAGTAAGATTACTCTTCGTCGTTTTAATTTTTTGAATCGAAATATTTTCCTTAAAGCATACTGTGTTATTTTTTACTGCCATATTCAGAAGGAAGTGATCGAGGTCTGACCGATATATCATATAGATTAATTCCTTTTCAGAAGCTCTGGCTATAAAATGCTGTTTTCGAACATATAAGACTTTTTTTATCCTTTTTTCAATAATGGTTTCTATGTTCTCATTTTCTAAAAATAAGAGGTTATATGCTTTCCTTGAAAGCCCTCCTGCACAGGTTTTATATCTAGGGAATCCCTTTTTTTCTAGGAGTAATATACTAAGACCTTGGTTTTTTAGTTTGTATGCTAAAAAGCTTCCAGCAGGTCCAGCTCCTATGATAATGACATTGTATTTAATCATAATATAAAATGTTAAATCCTTTATTTGGTTTAAAATCTATGCTACTCATCGTCAATTTCTATTATCAGCAACTTGTGTAAAAAGTGAAGATATTAACAAGAATTTATTAGTAAAAAGGAGATTTGACAGCTCATTTTACCGGTAAATATATTGCTAAGTTCCCATCGGGATGGGAACACGAATTTACGGTAAAATTTTAGTGACTATTCAGTGCAGGGGACGAGACTCTAATTTCAAGTTCAGATTACTTAATACTACGCCCACATCGGGATGTGGTCGTTGTTTGGGATCATTTTTGATGTGATTTATACTGTTAACTGAGAATGCAGAGTAATAACTGATACGCTTTGAGGTTTTTAGTATTATTTCCTACAACTTCCATTTTTATTTAAGGACGTTTTAATGATTCAATCATTTTAAGATGACTAATTGAACACCTTAAGAACAACAATGGTCAGGAGTATTGTAATAATCATCAAGAATATACATATATTCAAATTGAATTTTGAGATTAATCTCCTTAATTTATCTATATCTTTTGATCTAACTATGATAACCTTGAGGAGGAGGAGACCCAATACAACAATTATCCATTCTTTAAGAATTTGAAAAGGATCGAGAAATTTGATTTGTATATTGCTGTATCCACTTACAATAGATGATGTTGCTGGCAATATAAGATTATCTAACCATAAATTTGGAATTACACCCAATAAAATGCATAAAAATGCTAAAACAATCATTGATAATTGCATTAAAAATGGGACTTCATGATATTTTGATACATCTTCATATTTTTTTGTAGATTTGATGAAAGAATAATATAATATCTTAGAAAAATGTGCTACAGTTCCTATAGAAGCAAAAACTAAAATCAGCCATATTATTGGATAATCATATACAGATGATTCAATCATTGATTTACTAACAGAACCGTTAAATGGTGTAATACCAGAGATAGCTAACGCTGCAATTATATATGTCATTAAAGTAACAGGCATGGTTTTTCCAAGACCATGTTCCCTAATATCCTTGGTGCCAGTTATATAAATAATTGAGCCGGCACATAAAAATAATAAACCTTTGAAAATAGCATGATTTACAGTATGATATATCCCACCAGCTAGACCTATAGTTGAAAATGTCCCAATGCCGACTATAATAAAGCCTATCTGTGAAATTGTATGGTACGCCAATAATCGTTTGATGTCCCACTCAACCAAAGCACCTATGACACCACCTAGTGCTGTTATTGCACCAAAGACCATTATAATTTCATTTAGATTTTGTAAAGTAAAACCGAGGGCAAATACTCTTATAAAAATATAGACACCAGTTTTAACGGTAATACCTGATAGAACAGCGGAAATTGGTGAGGGGGCTGTTGAATGTGCATTTACTAACCATACATGAAACGGTATTATCGCAGCTTTGATGCCTATAGCTCCTAAAAATATTGAAAAGATAATCATCTGGGTTTGAGTATCAATTTTATGAATATGCATTGATAAATGTTCAATGTTTAGTAAACCTGTTTTAATATAAAGCAGTCCTATTCCTAGTAAAAAAAAGAAGGATGCCATGCTTCCAATTATAAGATATTTAAAAGAAGCTTTCAACGATGCTTTTTTATCACCAAATGTAATAAGGATATAGCTGCTAATAACGGTGAGCTCGAAAAAAACATATAGATTAAAAATATCGCCAGTTAGGAAGATGCCATATAAACCGGTGACCATTAGTAGAAAGAAAAAATAGAATTTACTATCAGTTCCTCTCATATATTTTACAGAATAAATAAAACTCAAGAATGTGATAATTGATGTGATAACTGCCAGTGTTAATGCCAGCTCATCTACGACTAATGTTATGGCATATGGTTTAGCCCATCCTCCTATATTATATTCAACTACTCCTTTAGACAATTCTTGAAATAAAAATATCAAATAAAAGAATGGAAGAGATAACCCAATGAATGCTATGATTTTTTGAATCCATCCTATTTTTGAAATTAAAGAAATAAAGGCGATAAATAATGCTGATAATAAAGGTGTAATTAACAGAAAAATTGGAAAATGTTCTATCATTTCATTTCTCCTAAATCTAATGTACCAAATTCATTATACAGCCAAACGACAATGGTTAAAGCCAACGCAGTGAGACAAAGATTTATTACAATCATAGTAAGCATAAGTGTCTGAGGTAATGGATCAACAATGTTTTCGACTCCAGATATCATGATCGGTGCTTCGGCATCAACAACATATCCAAGAGAAATAAAAAATAATACAACACCGTTTCCCATTATACCCATCGACATGATGATTTTTATTACGTTTTTATTGGTGATAATACCATACAAACTGATTAAAAAAAGAATGATCCCAATGTTTAATCCATTAATCATTTTTCAACTCCCATCTATTAAGAAATATATACATTAATGCTAAACCTGCAAAAACCTTTAGACCAATAACAATATTTAATAAAGGGATTGTACCAAGATTTGCTAAAAATTGCTTTCCACTAACAATACCTGATATTCCAACAAAGACAAATAAGGTTACACAAACAATTTCTATAAAAGATAGATGCAGGGTGAATTTTTGAAATTTACTACCCCCATATGCCACAACAGCTAATAGGACTGCCATAGCTAATATAACACCACCCTGAAATCCTCCACCCGGTGACAAATGACCATAAATGATAATATATACCCCTAACAGTAATAAAAATGGAAAAATCGCTCTTGTTGCTGTTTTAACGATTCTAGATGTCATCTTTTCCCCCAGCTAGCAGTATCACCCCAGAGATAGTAACAAATATGATTAAAATCTCCCCTAACGTGTCATATACTCTAAAATCTAATAACATTGCACTGACAACATTTATTGCACCGGTAAGCGATAAATTTTCTAGACAATATTCTGATATCTCTGAAGTGAAAGTGGTGGAATATGTAAGCATTGTAGATGAAATAATGATGATCCCTAAGAGCAATAGAACGACAGCCACTGCAAACTTTCCTACTATCTCTATTTTCATTTCAATCTCCCTACTTTTTTTATCACTGTAAGATATAGGATAGTTGTAGCACCGGTACCAATAACTGCTATGGTTATTGCAACATCTGGCGCTTGCAAAAGAAATAATAGTATAACAAGTGGTAAAGTACTTGAGGCCATGAATACTACTGATCTCAATAATTTTTTTGACACTACAACAAGTATTGAAAAGACTACTAGCAGGATTAAAAGTATCTCTTCAATCATTATTTCCTCCTAAAGAAATCATGATGATACATGTATTTTTTCTTAGGATGGGTTTCAAAAGACAATATTGGTGTTTTCTTTTGTAAATGTGCAGATCTAGCAATTGCATGAGAAACAACTGGAGTCAAAATAAATATAAGTATTATTATAATAAAAATCCTCGCCGAGAGAGCACTTAAACCAATTCTCAGGATTATCCCAAGAAGTATTGTCATCGCACCACCGGTATTTACCTTCGTGCTCGAATGTAAGCGCATGTAAATATCTGGAAAACGATATAAACCAAGAGCGGCAGACAAAATCACAAGACATCCCGCTGATATAACAATTAGAGACAGTAGCTCTAAAATAACATTCATTTTGTATCCTCCCGCCCAAGATATTTTGTAAATGCTATCACACCTATAAAATCAAGCAAAAGAAATGTTATAGCTATATCGTAATAAAACATCTGATTGTGATGAGTACCAAGAATTACTAGTATAATAATAAGTATAACAGAAACGCAACTTAAAGAAACGAGTCTATCTTGTATAGTCGGCCCCACAAATAAACGATATGATGATAATATCGCAGTGATTAATAATAAATAAACGAAAATCATCATTTAAACAACGCTCCTATCATTTTATCCCACCGCCCTATAGTATTTTCAATATATTTTCCCAAATGTTTAGCCTTCAAATAAGAAAAATGAACATATATATACGAGCCCTCATCTTCTGCATCTTCTACATCAATAACTAGTGTTCCAGGTGTGAGTGTGATCAAATGAGAGATTATTGCCAGCTCGACATCGGATCTCAAATTAACTTTAACTCTTACAATTTTTGGGTAAATTTTCAGTGATACTGCTTGATATATCAATTGACCATTCGCAATGATTACCCTGAATATTGTAGTGGTAATTAAACCAACTAGATGTTCAATTGCAAAGAAATATTCCTTAAATGTTTTCCTTCTACCTTTTACACCTGTAATTACAAATTTCGTAGAAATCAAACCAACTGAAATCGAAATGCATAAACCTAAAAATAATGAAATATACGAAAAATCAAATGTTAACAAAATCCAAAATATGAAGAGAGCTAAAACAAGTACTATGATATCTCTTTTATGTATTTTTTTACCTTGCTTCATTTTTTCTCCTCATAACGCTCCTTTTGACGGAAAATCTAAATTAAAATATAAAAGTTACTATTCTCAAATTTGACAGAATCCTTAGATTTTTCAAATGAAGTTAATAGCCTATTGATCTGGATGTCTAAAAAAATTAATACAGAGCCATGAATGGTAAGAGAAAAGGTTATAACATTAAAAAAAGATGTTATTTAATGTATATGCTGAAATATAATCCCAAGACGACTTCAAAAGAGTCATTTCAGATTACAATAAGGGAAAAGATGATATTGGCAATATCTCTCACAACTTTAGTTATAATTAGCTGTATTTTATATCTAGCCTTTATAAGTAGAGAATATTTTATTGTAATAGCAGCAATACTTATTTTTATTTTATCTGTTTTAAAAATAGTAATAGTGGTATGGAAAACACATAATCGCAATATTCAGGATGGATTCGGTTTAAAAAACATTTGAGTGAATATATAGCAAGAACCTAACTCATTCCAGGCTTTTCAATAGTAATTCGGTGCCCCCGGTAATTCAAATCTTTTTATAACCACAAAAAAATAATCATGTAAAAAATGATGGTTTTTCCCGTGTTGGAACCATAGGAGTGCAGGGGAAGAGAATTGGACTTCAAGTTCAAATCTCTTTTTATATAATGTCCGCATCGGGCATGTTTGCTAAAGGTTAAACGCCCTAACAATTAGGGACGAGATTTGACAGTCTATTTTATCGGTAAAAAAACGAGGATTACTCCTGTTATGTTTAGAAAGAGGCATAGCGCAAAATTTGGAACAGTTTTTCCATCAATGGAACCAGCTCTAATAACCTTAAAATCAAAGACCTATATACAGTTCTGTTTCTAGGCATAATGACTTCCAGTGTTCCCCAACCGTCGCTCTCTGCTCCTTGATCATCTTTTGCCTTAGCTTTTATGATGTACGTTCCCTTTTTGGACCAGGTGTGATTCACGGTTATTGGTTCATCAGAAGTATAGGGTCCAAGCCAACCACTATTGGTATTGTCACCCCAGTCAACATAGTAAAAGATGTTATCACCATCTGGGTCCGAGGTGTGGAAATCATATGGGTATGTAGTTCCTGGTTTGCCACTAGTTGGTCCGGTAATGGTTGGTACATCCGGCCGAGCATTTTCTGGAGAGATATATGCCCACGTTGTATCATTAGAGGAGTTGCCGCTATAATCGGTTACCGTTAATGATAATGTAAAGTAACCTG
>LSSI01000086.1 GCA_001595945.1 Thermoplasmatales archaeon SM1-50 | reverse complement strand
TCTTTACGATTCATAGATTTTTTCCAATAGTCTATTTGATAACAACTATCAAAATAAAAATATGTCCTTAATTTGATTTTATTTTGAATTTATTGCCATAGAAAATAACTATAAAAAAAATTCCAAATAACTACGAAATCCTGATTTAGGTATATAGATAAGTGATTTAAACTTGAAGTTGAACTCACTTCCCCTGCACTCCTATAGGTCCAACAGGAGAAAAACCGATTATTTTTCCCTGATTCTATCTTTACCACTAAAAAAAGAGATTTCAACCACAATTCGGTTAAACGATGATAAAATTTAGAGGGAATTGTAACCTCTCAGAGAGTACGTTCCCATCCCCCAACATGCTATTTTTTAGTATAATAGTTTAATAGGCTTCTTTACCACAGCTCTGGCATGATGAGATTCATCCATTTTTTTCCTCATGAAATTGACGGTCAATTATTAGGAGAAAAATGATGGTCATTTTTTATCGTATCATAACTATTGAAGAACAACATAAGACAATAACAATTCCAACATCTAGATTCATTTTTCTTTTTTTTATTTTTGATTTATACTAAAACATGAGGATAAACCTATACGATTTCAGACTGTTTGATGGAGGGAACGCTGATTTCAGGATACACTTTTGCCCCCCGACTAAAATTAATGGATATAAAACCATTATTTTTACCGTTAAATACGAGCCCAAATCTCCCTCCACACTCCAGTTATATTGAGAAAATGAATATTAATATATCAGGTTAAGGAAGAGATTTGACCCTAAGGTTAAGTCACTTCTCCTTCACTAATTATTATAAAAAACAAAAGACAGCATTATTCTTTTTTGACAGCCATTCTAGCTACCACTGAAAGGATCAAACCAATTGTACCTATTGAGAGAAAACTGCTAATCTCAAGATTTTTCTCAAAACAAGCAACAATAGCAGTAACTATTAAACCAATGATACCAAATCCCGCTCCAATGCAAATAAGAAATTTACCGGTTCTGATTTTATCTTTACCAATTAATAAACCACCTGCTATTACACCGATACCGCCTAACGATGCGATGAAAATTAAAACAACAAATACCACCTCAACTATGCCATTATCCATGATATAACTAGTGACAAAATTCTTAATAGTCTCCCATGTTGCTACACCGTTTACTCCAGCAATAATCAATAAGAAGCCTGCTACAATGGCAATAATCATGGCTTTGCCTGTATGTACGGTCAGTGGTTTTTTCATCATATGATTTAGTACCGCTAAACATATCGTTTGTTTAAAAAATATTGGTAAATTACGGTGAATGTATCTTTTATAAAAAAAATTTGGAGTCAACTCTTTGTAAAATTTTTTTGAAGCACATGGAAAGTAGGTACATTTTCATAAAGTTATCAGGAGGAAATATGCTACGTCTATGACAAATTCTCAAAGATGACTCTTGACAAACAAGTTTATATGATTGATCGTATATAAATAAAAAAATTAACAGGTAGAAGAACATGAACAACGAGATATTATACCGAAAAAAAGACATAGTTGTGTTTCAAATCAGAAAACAAAGAAGGAGAATAACTGGGGGAAGGACTCTGAGTTATTTGTCTCTATTGTTCGTTTCATGTCTTTTGCTAATCGCTGGAATCGTTCCCGTACTAACTGCAAATATTGCAAACGATACTCGGGGATCTTTTGGAAATGTATCGTTACTCGATATGCATAGTCTCTCTCGAGGTTACGAATGGGCTGTCACCTTTGGAGGAAGCAATATCGATGTTGGCCATTCGGTTCGACAGACCGCTGATGGTGGGTATATCATCACGGGATACACCCGTTCCTATGGGACAAGTGGTCGCAATGTCTGGCTTCTTAAGGTAGATGCGTTAGGAAACGAGATGTGGAATAAGACATTCGGCGGTACAAATGATGAGGAAGGTAAATGTGTTCAACAGACAACCGATGGCGGTTATATAATCACTGGCTATACGAACTCCTATGGCGCTGGCGGGGAGGACCTATGGCTTATCAAAACCGATTCGAACGGAACTGAACAATGGAATAGAGTCTTTGGTGGTTCACAAGATGATGGTGGTACTAGTGTTCGACAAACAACCGACGGTGGATTTATCGTCGCAGGACATACCCTTTCCTCTGGAGCAGGAAGTGTGGATGCCTGGCTTATCAAAACCGACGTCGAAGGTAATCCAATATGGACAAGGACTCTTGGGGGTTACAGTTCAGATGGCGCGTATTGCGTTGAGCAGACAACCGATGGGGGTTATATCCTTACCGGATGGACCTGGTCCTTTGGTCCAGGTCTTGGGAGTATTTGGCTTATGAAAACAGATAACATGGGCATCCAACAATGGAACAAGGTATTTGGTGGAAGTGATCAGGACCGTGGCTTTTGCGTTAAGCAAACATCTGATGCTGGCTACATCATCACAGGGTATACCTCAAGTTTTGGTGCAGGTCTGGATGACATGTTGCTCATCAAAACAGATTCGTTGGGAAATGAACAATGGATGAAGACCTTTGGCGGAGCTGGTAGAGATTATGGGAACTCAGTGCAACAGACATACAGTGGTGGATACATCATTGCAGGCTATACCCTTTCATTTGGCGCTGGTAATGAAGACGTCTGGCTGGTAAAGACAGATCATACGGGTACTCTACAATGGGATGAAACATTTGGTGGGACGTCCTCTGATATTGGTTATTCCGTTCAGCAGACCACAGATGGTGGCTATATTGTGACAGGACATACTCTTTCCTTTGGTGCAGGATTGCATGATCTCTGGCTTATTAAAATGGAAAGCGATGAGACCCCTCCACCCTTAGAGGTTGATGCGGGAGGCCCCTATGAAGGGCTTGTTGGTGAGCCTATCCAGTTCATCGGAACTGTTACGGGTGGAGTTTCTCCTTATACATTTCACTGGGATTTTGGTGATAATGAGACAGCAGACGAACAATCCCCAACCCATGTGTATATTACAGTAGGTGTCTTTGAAGCAATCTTTACTGTAACAGATTTTGGAGGCGCACAAGTAAACGATACTGTTATCGTCACCATCTATCCAGTAGATACCACACCACCTGAGATGATAGTCACAAAACCACTGGAAAAATCCCTTTATATCGCAAATAAGAGAGTGTTGCCGTTTCCGACAACCCTGATTATCGGCACTATTGATTTCACTGTGGATGCTTCTGATGAGATTTCAGGCGTTGCCTCTGTCGTATTTTCTCTTAACGGCGTTGTTATATCCAATGCAACAGCACCTCCCTATATCTGGGTCTGGGATAAGCGGGTCTTTGGGCGATATACGATTGCAGTAGAAGCAGTTGATGGTGCGGGAAACAAGGCACGTAATGAACTCGTTGTATGGAAATTATTTTAAAGCAGTGCCTACAATCATCTTTCACTCTTATCTCCCAATACAACCCCGTAAACAAATCTTCTTTGCGACTGGAAATGGGGTTATCGAACACCAAGTTTTTCTATTTTGTCGATGAAGAGGATGAAAGCTCTTATAAACAAGGGAACAGTATAATCGTATGATGTAGGGAGCGGTCTTGTGAAGATCCTTTATGGAATCTGTGGAGAAGGACGTGGGCATGCAAGCCGGAGTCGAATTCTGATTCATTATCTACGACAGCATGGTCATGAGGTTCGCATCATCGCTGGTGGGAAAGCATACACGATTCTATCAAAAGACTTCGATTCTGTCCTTCAGATCGAATCACCCAAAGTGTTCTACAAGGGTAATCAAGTCAGAATAATATTCACTCTGCTTCATACTTTGTTTCAAACGATTTCCCGCACTCCGGTTTCATTTCTCAAAATACGACACCTATTAAAAAAGTTACAACCAGATTTGCTTATCACTGATGCAGAGCCCATTGGTTATTTCGCTGCACGTTTGAGCAAGATTAAACGGATAAGTATTGATAACCCATCTGCACTGCTCTATCGTAGGTGTCCAAAAAAAATAAGAGACTATCCGGCTTGGCTTTTCTTATTTTTTGCATTGAAACTTTCTCTTTTCGGTGCTGATAAACACATCATCTACGATTTTTTCGATGAACAAATCAATGATCCCCGTGTGTTATTTATAAAACCATTAATACAATTTGGCATTCGAAGACAACAGTCTACATCTGGCAAGCACATCTTTGTTTATCAAACGTCCCCATCATTTACAGTACTCTTTAATTCGCTACGAAGATTCAATGAGACCTTTATAATTTACGGGTTTAACAAAGAAAGAACTGATGGAAATCTTATCTATAAACGATTCAATGAAGATGAGTTTTACCATGATATATCCGCTGCAAAAGCAGTGATCGTAAATGGAGGTTTTACCGTCATAAGTGAAGCATTATACCTGAAAAAACCAATTTTTTCTGTACCAATCCGACATCAGTTTGAGCAGCTTTTCAACGCACAATGCATTGAACGCATGGGTGTTGGCATTTCACAGAGAACGTTTAGCGAAGAAGACCTCGGAGACTTCTTATCACGTCTTGATATCTTCTCTGAAAATCTGCAGAAATACGATGCAGGGGACCAAGATAATATTCTTGCAAGAATCGAGCAGGAGATCCAAATTGTACTTAATGAAAAAAAGTGATATTCTCGTCTGCCTCTATTGTATAACTAAATTTCTCAAAATATTTATTCATGGATCGATAGATATGATTTCGAAGTCTTTGGACATTACGCTCAACATGAACTCTACGAGGGTTTATCATTAGTGCCGCATCGATGTTACTTGTCATAGATACCGACAGCTTTTCCATGATGTATTCCAAGGTTTCCTGTGGGTGCTGACAAAGCGCTTCATAGGTAATCGAGATGTAATCATCCGATGAGAGATTCCCGATGTTCTTTAGATAACAGCTTGTCGCATGAGCTGTGATTCTTGTAATAAGCATTACACCACATTCTGGTACTGTCCAAAAAATAAATCGCAGTGCATGGTGTAGCAAAGGATTCGTATACCATCTATCGTAGATCTTGGATAGCTTGGCTGTATATGGGTTTTTTTCTTTTACTATAGTTCTGATGGCGTTGAGCGTCGAGCTTATTGTTTTAAGCGGATGACGATGAATAAACACAAATTTTGCTGTGGGGAACAGTTGCTTTATGAAAAGAAAATTTGAAAAATCATAAGGGTTCTTAAGAAGGATTGGTTTGTCATTTCCCGCGATGAACTGGATTTTTTTACAAAGCTCGGTAAAGAGCCTAACATTCCTTTTTGTCAGAGACATCTTTATTGTCTGTGTACCAAGTAAAAAACCATATTCTTCAGCAAAATCAGCAGTGACTTTCAACCGGTCAATACCCCTATCGGTAAGCCCGTTTTTGAGAAGTGACTCTGTAAGCTTTTGTTTTGCATCGTGTTCCATATTTTCATGATAATTGGATAGAAGCTCATCGTAGTTGATTAGATGATACGCAGTGACTGGATTAAAACATCCGGTTGCCGTAAGCATCTTATATAAAATGCTGGTTCCTGATCGATGTAACCCTAAAATGAAAACAGGTTGGAACGAAACATGCCTGATCTCCTCGAGGAAAGATGCATCTCGATTCATATCACTATGATGACTCACCATGTGATATATTAATATCCTTTTAATAAAACCAGTACTTTTTGTACGTATTACTTCGAAAGTATCTATTGCTAAAGAATATCAACTCCTAGAATGTAAATCTCTAAAAACCAGCGATGTATACAAAGTGATGTTGAACTGATATGATTCTTGTAATTCTCATGATTCTAGGAAGCATCGGAGTCATTGGTGAATGTTATATCCTAAGCCTGTGGGTTATTGCGTATCTGAGGGCAAAAAAAAGACTCTTTTTTCCCTACACTCCTTTAGCATCGGTTATTATCCCCTGTAAAGGAATCGACCATGGGTTTTATGAGAACATACACGCTTTTCTTGCATTAGAGTACCCAAAATATGAACTTATCTTCGTCGTTGATTCAAAGGATGATCCTGCATATGACATCTTGTATCAATTGACAGAAAAAAAACCAAACATTCACCTTGTATTAACAACCCCTGCTCCCAGATGCAGCGGTAAAGTTGCTGCGCTACTGACTGGGCTTGAGTTAATAAACGATACAGAGGTTCTTGTATTTGCTGACAGTGATATCAAACCAGATGTGCACTGGCTTTCAAACATGGTTCTCCCACTTCAGGATATGACCATAGGGGCAACAACCGGGTATCGATGGTATTTTCCAACAAACTGGAAAACGTTGCTTATCTCCGCTTGGAATATGACCTCGATTGTCTTTATGTTCTACCCAAACTACACTTTTGCGTGGGGGGGGTCTACTGCTATCCGAAAAAATGTCTTTGAACAACTTCATATCAAAGAAAAATGGCATACCGCGTTCTCTGATGACCTTATCCTAACCATCGCTGTTAAAAAAGCTGGATATTCGATATATCTTCAACCAAAATGCATCATGGAAAGTCCACCGGAAACAAGTATTCGAAGATTCATCCGATGGGGAACAAGACAATATACATGGGTTCGGTGGTATTACCCATTTTTCTGGTTTTTTTCGTTTATTGGTTTTATTGGCGCGCAAGTCATCATCGCACTTGGGCTGTTGCTGCTTCTTTTAGGTTACTACCTGCCTGGTGTGTTATTAAGCTCGCTTATCCTATTCGAAATTCTCTATGGGCTCTTAGGGATTCATATACTCCCTAAAACTATGATCTACCCAAAAGAACGTTATCAGTCAAAAATAGGCTATGCCCTCCTAAGCCCCCTTGTTTTTCTCTTATTAGCACAAAATACTTTTTTATCAGCGTTAAAGCAGGAGATTGAATGGGCAGGACGGACCTATCAGAAACCAAACAACAAAGAATTAACGAGTATCGATTATAAATAATCTCAAATCCTTTTACCATTATTTTAAGAAATATATTCTTAATTGTTACAGACAAGATAAAAAAACAATTTAATTTACTTATTTTCCTTTGATCAGTCGACATAAAACCACAATCGTTTTTCACTCCATATAATTTATAAATCGTTATCGCATAAGTAGAATCAAAATGGAGGATTGATTTTTCTATGCATTACGATATAGCTATTGTCGGGGCTGGCCCGGCTGGCTCAACAGCAGCAAAATTCCTTTCGGAAGGAGGTATGGCGACCCTTCTTCTTGAAAAAGCGGCATTTCCGCGGGATAAACCCTGTGGTGGAGGACTTCAAATGCGAATCCTTCACCGATTCAAATACCTCAAGGAATACAACCTGATAGATTCGTACTCCTCTGCTATACAACTCCATTCCCCCTCTATGAAACACCATATACACTTTCAGAATGACACGCCTCTTCAAGCAATGGTACTGAGAAAAACATTTGATGAAAATCTTGTCAAGCTTGCGACACGATGCGGTGTCACTCTTAAATGCGGAAGCAAAGTACAAAACATAACCTTCAAGAAGGAGAATATCCAAATCTTTCTCTCAGATGGAACATCGGAAGAATCCCGGATGGTAATCGGTGCTGATGGAGCCTGGAGCACCATCGCAAAGAAAATAGGGATGAAACTCGACTGTAGCCATATCGGCGTCTGCATCTATACCGAATATCCGATGAGTAAAAAAACCATTCATCAGCTTTATGGTCACCAGCATCAAGTCCATATCCACCTCCAACCAAATGGACTTGCTGGATACGGATGGGTATTCCCTAAAAAAGAACACGTCAATATCGGAATTACCGAATTTAGACAAGCCATCAACCCCGCGTTAGAAAAAAAAAATTTACAGAAACATTTTGAGAGCTACCTTCAGATATTAAAAAAACACGACCTTATGCCGAAACATCTTGCTAAAATAACCACGCATGGAGGAGCGTTTCCAACTCGTCCTGTAAAAAGCCTTGTTGCCGATCGTGTGCTCCTCTGCGGTGATGCTGGTGGACTTGCCAATCCAATGACTGGTGAAGGGATTTATTATGCTATGTGCTCAGGGGAAATAGCAGCAAAGACAGCAATCAAAGCCTTAGAAAATGACAAAACAGATGCATATTACCTGAAGCGGTATCAACGAGAGTGGAACCGTGAGTTTAACTTGGATTTTATTTTACACTCTCGGCTCTCAAAACGTTGGGGGAAAAATCTCGAAAACCTCATAGAGCTTGCAAGCAACGACAAAAAACTCATCGATATCATCTGCAATGCAATCCCAAACCCAAAAGGAATACAAAAAGAAAAATGGAAGATTATCTCCCGATTCATTGTAGCTTATTGTACTAATCGACTCCGAAAATATGTTACACCGTCTTAAATCGATGTTTCTTCTCCAATCTATGTTTCGTATCAAGCTAGAAGTCCTAGCTCTTCAAGTTTCAAAAGCACGTTTTTGACACTTTCTTTGACAGACTCGACATCGGTATATAAGATAAGCTCTGGGTTTTCTGGTTCTTCATACGGATCGTCAACACCAGTGAAGTGCTTAATCTTCCCTTCTTGGGCTTTTCGATACATGCCTTTGACATCACGCTTCATGCAAATCTCCACAGGGCATCGTATATAAACTTCAACGAATTTTTTTATTTCCTTTCGTGCATTCCTTCGATGTGTTCTATAGGGCGAGACAAAACTTGCAAGCACAAAAACATTATCATTGGTGAGCCGTTTTGCTAGAACAATAGCACGTCTGATATTTTCATCTCTATCCTTTTTTGAAAAGCCAAGATTCCTGGAAATGTTCTGGCGAATCAAATCACCATCAAGTCGTTCCACCATAAATCCCTTATTTTTTAAAATGATAGCAACCTTATTTGCTATGGTTGTTTTCCCGCAGCAGGGTATGCCAGTAAACCAGATGGTGACTCCCTGATGTTTCTTCATAGCCGTTAATCCTCTGCTTTTTTCTTTTCAGGAATCTTTGTAGAGGGTTCTCGTATCATACCTGCACCAACAGTCTCATTGGTTTTCTCATCAATTAAAATCATACTACCGGTAGCCCTGTTATTCTGATAGCTATCAAAGAACAATGGTTGCGCAGTGCGAACCATAATACGTCCGATTTCATTAAGCCTCAGATAATCCACCTCAGGAATTCGATGCAACGTGTTGATATCGATTTTATATTGAATTTCTTTTACAATGCCTTTTATTTCTCTGGTGGTATGACGAACAACATACCTTGTTCCTGGGGTTAATGGTTTTGTGTTCATCCAGCAGATCATACACTCCAGATTCTGACTGATAAACGGGGCGTTATGTGGTCGAACAAGCATGTCCCCTCGGCTTATATCAAGATCATCTGTGAGTTGCATGACAATCGACATCGGAGGGAAAGCTTCTGCGATTTCTCCATGTGCATCTTCGATGGACTTAATAGTTGTAGAAAAACCAGAGGGAAGAACGATGATGCTATCTCCTGGTTTGAAAATCCCACTTGCGATCTTCCCCGCATACCCACGATAATCATGAAATTTATCGGAACGCGGGCGGATAACGTATTGCACAGGGAACCGGCAGTCAACAAGGTTCTCATCACTACCAATATGAACATGTTCAAGATGGTATATCAAGGTAGGCCCCTGATACCATTGCATGTTTGTTGATGCATGCACTACATTATCACCATGGAGCGCGCTAATAGGGATAAAGGTGATATCATGCACCATAAGCTTTGAAATAAAATCTTCTATCTGATTCTTAATGGTGTCGTACACTTCTTGTTTATACGCAACAAGGTCCATCTTGTTGATGCAGAGAACAAAATGAGGGATTTGCAGAAGCGAGGCGATAAAGATATGACGATGGGTTTGCTCGGTAACCCCGTTTCGTGCATCTACAAGAATCAACGCCAGGTTTGCAGTTGATGCCCCGGTCACCATGTTTCGTGTGTACTGAATATGACCAGGTGTATCAGCAATTATAAATTTTCTTACTGGTGTAGCAAAATACCGATACGCAACATCAATGGTGATGCCTTGCTCCCGTTCCGCTCGTAAGCCATCTGTAAGCAATGCGAGGTTAAGATCTTCACCACGTTGCTTGCTTAACCGTTCAAGGTTCTTCAGCTGGTCCTGAAAGAGGGTTTTACTATCATACAGTAGTCGACCGATCAAGGTGCTTTTTCCGTCATCAACGCTTCCTGCGGTGGTGAACCGCATCAGATCCATGTTAAGATAGCTTTTTTCATCCATCCTAGAAATATCCCTCCTTCTTCCTGTCTTCAAGGGAGTTTTCCGATCGTCGATCATCTGCCCGGTTCCCTCGTTCTGAAACACGATACGCGGCGACCTCACGAACGATGTCTTCAACATTACGAGCATTGGATTGAATTCCTCCTGTACACGTCATGTCTCCAACAGTCCGGAACCGGACAGTCATAGGTTTTACATTTTTCTTATCTTCTTCATTAAGATGTAGGTAGGTTGAGTATGCGTAGATAACACCATCACGGATGACACAATCTCGTGTATGTGAGAAATAAATCGAAGGAATCTGAATGTTTTCTTTGAGGATGTACTGCCAAATATCCAACTCCGTCCAATTACTTAACGGAAAGACACGGAAATGTTCGCCATGGTGTTTTCTGCCATTGTAAAGGCTCCAAAGCTCTGGACGCT
>LSSI01000085.1 GCA_001595945.1 Thermoplasmatales archaeon SM1-50 | reverse complement strand
AAGTTGGTACACGGTTGATAGTGCAGATCAATTTGGTATTATGCTTACTGCAGGTGACGTCACCGGTGATGGGATTCAGGATTTATTTACCACCGATAACACGCAACTTGGTGGTGATGGGTTGTTCAAGCAATACACTGGACTGCCTTCAGGCTTTTTTCAAACCACTCACTCTTGGCAGTACTTCGGAGGTTATGGATCAGCGGTTGCTCTTTCTGATGTGAACGGAGATAACACCCTTGATCTTGCAGCGGGAGCTTGGTGGGAAAACACCTTCCTCTTTCTCAATCAGGGAACAAGTCTTCCATCAACACCAACCTGGACTTCTGCGTATGAAACAGTGGTTGAAAAAATCGTGTTTGGAAATATAGGTCCAACAAACTTTGAACAGACCTTTACTCAGTATTACACCCCTGCAATAGGTCAAAGGCTGTTTTACCTTCCATATCGTCAAATTCAGGGAATCGATACAGTGACTTGTGACGGTGTGCTGTTGTTACCATCGCAATATACCAGTAGCAGAGATGAAGGCTGGGTAACCATTAGTAATATCCCTCTGGACTCTGTTGTTGTTACCTATCGTTACTCCCCTTCTCAGGATATGATCGTCACCAATTGGGATTCTAACATTGGCAACTACCTCTATTACAATAAAGCAATAGATGAAAATCTTTCTTGGGTGTCCGGTGAAAACTACACAGGTCCTGATTTAGAATGTATTGGGACATTGAACTGGAATAATATCGAACCGGGAGCTCCTGTTATTGGGAATTTCACGGTAGTCAATTGTGGTGACTCTCAATCGTTGCTCTCCTGGGAAATTCTTTCGTACCCCAAATGGGGGAATTGGAGTTTCACCCCATCTTCAGGTACAGGTCTTTCTGCTGGGGAATCCGTTAATGTATTTGTGAATGTCGTCGCACCCCCTGAAGAAAATACTAGATTTGAGGGAAATGTCGTCATCGTCAACGCTAATATCGCAGGTGACTTCTGTTTGATTCCTGTAATGTTAAAAACATCCTGCACTTCCAGTTATCATTATCCATTGTCCCAAAGAATTAATCCTTTCCTTGAGAAAATACAAAGTGGTTTTTCTTTCTCATCCCTTCATTATTGTTTTAATACGTAGTAAAGTAATTTGATTTTCGTCTGCTGGAATATATTTGTTAGAATATATTAACAAGGAAAATTTTCTAGCGTGTTCAAATATTATGAGTATTATTCAATGGTTATCTCAATAACTTTAATGCAAGGACTGTCTTATCGTTAATTTCAAAGAGACAAAATTTTTTTGTACAAAAATAAAATTTTCATCGCCATTTATTTTAATATTTCGGAAAAAATGATATCACTGAGGTAGCTCTGATAAAAACAAGTCAAGAACATAGCATTACTTATTTAAGGCAACATAAGCCAGAGAAAAACAATTAGCCCTAATAAGAGTGTAATCAAACCAAATAGAATAGTGTTTTTTCGTAGTTTTTTTTCTTCATCTGAGAGCTCTGCCCATGGTTTCTGATTTAGCCCTATGGCGATTTCGATTGCGATACCAACTGCGGTGCCGATGGGAACTCCAGTAATAAAACCAATGAAATAGTCATTCATTTAATACCTCTAGAATATAAAAAGAAAAACAGAATATATAATACTTATCAAGTGTAATTTGTACAAAACAATATAATATCCTATATTTTTATTTATGGATAAACAAAAAATACATCTTTTATTTTTTCAATATCTTTTCATCCAACCTACTGGAGATGCAACGATTCATGTATTGATCTTCGCAAGTTCTTCTCATAAGAATAGGATCGTAGAGGATGACTCCATCCGACGAATCATGAATAATTTTTAAACGTATATTTATTTACGAGTTTCATCTATATTATATTTCGTATTGGGTATTTAGTATTTTTGTGAATTGAGTTGCTCTTTGTTTGGTAAAAGTGTGGGAATTATGTGTGATTTTTATTGATTATTGTGTGGTGATTTCGAAAAATGATTTGTAGACAACAAGATACAATACAAGTATTCTCTGTGTTTTTCCCCATATTTGCTTAATCAATTACGATACATAGCCTTTCTTGTTGTTTTACATCATCATCAATACACATGCCCATAGATCCTGTATGTTTATAGGATATATCTTGTGTGTTGTGTATGTATGTCTATGCCGAACAAGCAGCAGTGATGTTTTATGTATAATAAGGTAAAAAATGGCAAGTAAAAACATACCTATGAGGTCTGGGGTTTGAGATTCCAGAGGGGCATTATTTATGCAAGACGCATTGGTAGGAGAGACAGAATGATCAGGAAGACCTCAAGGATTTGAAGTATGTTAAAGACCGTAAGGAGCAGAGGTTCAAAGAGAAATTCAAGGGGGAAGTTTTATTTTAACTCGCAACAGGTAAAATCAAAAAGTGAGTTGCTTATCTGTTATTTTTTAACAGCAAATCGTATCGGGTGATTTTATCTCAACATATGAAACATTAATCATAGATAAAAAAAGTGAATTTCTTGGTTTTGGTATACTATTAATAAATAAATTAATTTTTATTGATCCATTGCGAACTTCTGAAAATAAATGTGATTATGATCTTATTGCAAAATTTGTTTAAGCAACTACTCTACTTTTATCAGAACAAAAAAAGAATATAAAATAAACAGTAAACGAAAAAGAGTGTTTATATTATGCATATCAAAAAGTTAAGAACTAATAAAACAATTGATAAAGAATTTGGATAAAGCAAGGAAATTAAATGTTCCGATTAGCGGATTTATCGACATTAAATTAACAAAATATCTCGCTTTTCTCGAAGGAAAATGCGTTATTATCAAAAATAATAATTTCCTCAATGAAAATAATGGAAATTTCATGGGCCTGTTGCGATTTGAACGCAAGTCAATGGCTCCCGAAGCCACAAGGATACCAAGCTACCCCACAGGCCCAGTGGTTATCCCAGTATAAAAAGAAAAATCAGATAAAAGAGTTTTCGGTTTAGTCAACCGGATTAAAGATCTTTCAACAATCCACGGAATTCTTCGTATTTCTTCGCTAGGATATTTATCGATTCCTGTAACGCTGCTTTCGCACTCATTGATCCATCGGTTTCAAAGCTGAATAGGAGTTTCGAGGGGTCCTTTGTTATTGATATGTAATCTGCCTTATGTTTTTCAAGATAGGACTCGAGAATTGATTTCTGTGAAGGGTCCTTAAGCTCCAGTTTATCTCCCTTTAGTTCGACAAGATCCTTTGGCAGTTCCTCGACGAATGCTTTGACCTCGTTAATGTGTTTTTTATCAACCTGAATTTTGGTTTCCATACGGTACCTTGGCGCAAGGACCATCTGCCATTTCGCGTGGTCTCTCCCTCGGCCAAGAACCGCCTCGACCTCCAAAATCACCCGTTGGTCCTTCATAAGTTCCACAATCGGAATTGTGTTTTCTGTAATCGCAAAACTGGGATGTTCCGGTTGCAGATCACCTGAGTAGACGACACAGTCTCCCTCTTTGCTAAGGGTGTAGCGGACCGTACAGTTTGGGCATCCTTTACCTTCGCATTTGCATTGATCTCTAAAAACAAGAGTCTGTAAATCGGTAGGGATAGGGATTAATCCAAGCCGATGAGCAATTAGTTCATCAAACAATGCGCTAGTGTTATCGTAGATAATCACATTATCAATGGCAAGCTTTGGTAGTTCCGCAAGCATCACACGTCGTAGGGAGTTTACAAAATAAACATCAGTGTCTTCTATCTTAAGTACTCCTTTGTTGCCCTTCAGCTCAACGGTTTTGACTTTCATATATACTCCTTAGATACGACGACCTCGTTTTCCACCTTTTGGTTTACATCCATCATGAGGATGTGGCGTTACATCTTCAATCGTACCAATCCGTAACCCCGCACGGACCAACGACCGTATTGCAGTCTGAGCCCCTCGACCAGGGTTTCCACCTTTCTTTCCCCCTTTCCCACTAATCTTGATATTAACGCTGTCAAATCCTTTTTCAATCGCAACTTCTGCCACTACTTGTGCAACCTTCATCGCTACATAGGGTGATCCTTCATCTTTTGCTGATTTTGTCACCATCCCGCCAGAACATTTCGCAATAGTCTCTGCTCCTGTGGAGTCGGTTACCGTAATAATAATATTATTAAATGAAGAATAAATATAAGCAATCCCTTTTCGCGCCATTTCTTATGCCTCTTCCGTTTTCTTTTCTTTCTTCGGTTGTTCCTTTTGTTTATCCGCAGGTTTCGCGGGTTTTTCATCGATTGGTTTCTCTACCTGTGTAGGTGATGGTTTCTCGGGAACCTTCACCTCAGCCGCAGGTTGCGTCTCCGGTGCTATCGACGTCGATGCCAGCTCTGGTTTGGGGGAAACATCCGATACTGGTTTTTCTATGACCGGTGCTTTTACCTCAGCCCCTATTTCAGCGGACTTATACATATCGCCCTTAGGCCGGGCGGGATGTGAAACTTCGTTCAAAGGTGATTGAGGCGTGTAGTTAATCTGACTCTCTTCGTCTTTTTCAACCATATAACTTGGGACCGTTACCTTTCTCTTGCCTACGGCTACATGTCCATGGCAAATCAACTGACGTGCCTGATATGGAGTACTGGAAAATCCCTTAAGATACACAAGTGTCTGTAACCGTCTTGACAATACTGATTCGATTTCCAATGCAAGCACATCATCTAGAGAGGCACCCATGGAGAGGATACCCATACGGGTTAAATGCAGTAGTAATTGGTCGCTTTCTTTTTCCACCTGCGGGTTCGTTGTTCCAACCTTCGCAAGTAATTCCCTTGCTTGCTCACGATGTTTCCCCAGATATGTTTTTGCCTTCCAGACTTCTTTATGGTTTTTCAACCCATATTTTTTGATAAGTTCCCGTTCTGATTTAATTCGGCTCTCTTTCCAAGGGTGTAGTGGGGTTTCATATTTCTTTCGTGGGAATTTCTGACTGCTCATTCTACGTCACTCCTATTACTACTTGGACTCTTCTCTCTTACCTGCTGAGGCAGGTCCCTCCCTTCGTTTGGATACACCCAATGCTAAACCTTTCCGCCCATTCGAACTGCTCCGTTGACCTCGTACTTTAAGACCAAGTTCATGACGTACCCCACGATATGATCGTATCATTTTCATCATGTTGACATCATCTCTCACTCTTGAGGTAACATCAGTGCTTATTAAATGAATATTCTCACCGGTGTACATATCTTTCTGATAGTTTAACATCCATGCCGGAGCATACTTATCGATATTCTCCAACACATCTTTGAGTTTTTTGATTTCAGGCTCCGGTAGATTCCCAAATTTTATCTTCCGGTTAACTCCAGCAGTATCTGCAATAAGTGTTGCCATATGTCGTCCGATTCCTTTGATCTGGGTTAAACCTTGAACGATGTTGTTTTCACCGTTGATATCGGTGTTTACGACACGGACGATATAGTTAAAATTCTCATCATGTTCTTTTTTCTTCCCGGCTTCCCCATCCTTAGCAGGTTGTTTTCCTTTCTTCTCTTTTTTCCTCTGTTGATCTGGTTTTGCTACTCTGCGTTCTTGTGCGGCCGTTTCGTTTCTCATTTCTTCAGAAGTACCTTTTTTTTCAGATGGTTGATTTTCTTCTGATTTGTTATTTGAATAATGTGTTTTTTCTTCTGGTGAGTTTTCATTTTCTGTCAAGATGATACCCCGTTTTAACGTACAAGCTTTCTGTTTTTAGTATTTTAGTACTTTGAATACTACAAGAAAGTATTGCCAATAATAAAAGAAGCTATATTTAAGGATAACCCTTGAGATGATTACATTGTCTCATATCGAGGAGTGCATTTATATGTATATTTTTTCCATGGTTAGATCAGGGGTGGCCACCGTAATTGATAAATGCAACAAACATATCCCCCTTAGTAGGTTAGCAATTATGCCGGAAACAAAATGGACACAGATAGAAGAAATATTAAAGGGACAACATACTGGGACAACAATCCATCTTCGAGGATGGATTTATCGGACTCGCAGCAGCGGCAATATCATCTTTATGATTCTTCGTGATGTCACCGGAGTACTGCAGGCCACGGTAAAAAAGGGTAATCTTCCTGATGCAGGGTTCGAAGATGCATTCAAAGCATTAATCGAGTCATCAGTACAAATCACTGGGACTGTGAAGGAGGATAAACGAGCTCCCGGTGGTTATGAACTGCAGGTAACGGGGCTTACCGTGGTGAATTTTGCAGAACCATTCCCAATTACGAAGGATCAAAGTCCGGAGTTTCTCCTTGACAAACGGCATCTTTGGATACGGTCGCGTAAGTTAACTTCAGTGTTGAAGGTTCGTTCTACGGTCGTTGGTGCGATTCATGCGTTTTTCAGAGAAAAGGGGTTCTATGAGTTTGATGCACCGGTGCTACAGCCTAGTCAATGTGAGGGTGGTTCAACGCTTTTTGAAGTGAAATACTATGAGGATAAGACGTATTTGTCACAATCATGGCAGTTGTACGCGGAGGCGGGAATTTTTGCTTTGGAGAAAATCTACAACATGGGGCCGACGTTTCGTGCAGAACGGTCAAAGACATCGCGACATCTCTCGGAGTTTTGGATGGCAGAGATGGAAGCCGCCTGGATGGATCTTTCTGATGTGGTTGCAATGGCAAAAGATGAGGTTCAGTATATATTAGGGGAGGTTCTGCAGAAAAATAAAAATGACCTTCAGTTTCTTGGTCAGGATATTAAAAAACTCCAAGAAATCACTGGTTCTGAGTTTCCTACGATTACGTACACCGATTCATTGGAGATTTTAAAGGAGAAAGAAGGGATGAATATCGAATGGGGTAAAGATCTTCGGACCATTGAGGAGGATAGGCTAATGAACCATTTCAAGACACCAGTAGTGGTGACCAATTACCCCTTGGAGATCATGGCGTTCTACAAACCAAAGGATGAGAAAGACCCACGAACTGCACTGTGTTTTGATATGCTCGCACCAGAGGGATATGGGGAGATTGTCGGTGGCTCGCAGCGAAGTAATGATATCACGACGATGATACATCGGCTTAAACAGATGGGTGAGAACGTGCAGAACTATGAATGGTATTTTGATTTACGACGGTTCGGCTCCGTCCCTCATTCAGGCTATGGTCTTGGGGTAGAGCGACTGGTCGCTTGGATATGTAAGGCAGACAATATAAAGGATACAATTCCTTTTCCGCGGACGCTTCTGCGGTTTAGACCATAGGACATGATTGTATGAAGATACAGTTACATGTCGTTATATCAGGTCGCGTGCAAGGTGTTTGGTTTCGCGCAAGTACAAAAGAGAAAGCAGATGAACTAGGGTTGACCGGATGGGTAAAAAACACGAATGACGGGAAGGTCGAGGCGATGTTTGAGGGAGAGGAAACGAAGTTGGATAAGATGATAGACTGGTGCTGGAAAGGGCCACCGCTTGCGAAGGTCAGCAGGGTGGAAATAAAACAAAAGCGCCATGGTAATCAGTTTACCGACTTTGTTGTTCAACGTTAATGAAAAGTTCTTATTTTTTAAAAAAAGATCATTAATTGAATAGGTGAATGTCTTGTTTTCCTTTGTTTATTTACTAGAAAAATGTATAGAAGAGGAGAGAGAGGAAAAATTATGAAAAACAAGATAAGGGGATAACTCTCCCCTCTACTCACAATCCAGCGGTCATTTGCTATCAGTATTTAAATTTAATTCAATACATGTTAACATCTAACATAAAATTCTTTTAATTTCTAAAAATATAAAAAAAGATGTGTTAATCAACAAAAACAAAGGGAAAAAAACAAGTGGACCCTGACGTTTTTTCCAATAGTGCATTCCAAGTAATTTAAAAACCAAATCTTACTGAACCTTTGTTTCTTCTTCACTCTCTATGGAAGACTTCTTGTCTGTTTCTTCCTTTTTTTCCCTTTTTACCTTCTTTTCTTTTTTCTTTTCCTTTTCTTCTTTTTTCTTCTCTTTTTCTTCAGCCTTATTTTCTATATGCTGTTTCTCTCGGACAATTCCACCCTGCAGAACGCGGATACGAGCACTATATGCATGAATACGCTCATCATGGTGCCGTTTCTTTAAGTTAAACTCCGCTTTTGTAATCTTTTTATTTTCACATTTTGCTTCTAATTGCGCGATCCTTGTTTGTTCTTTTTCTTTCTTCTTCTCCAACTTTACAATATTTTTCTCCAATCGGTCAATGAAGCCCATGGTTTCTACATCCTTCTCTTTCCATTATATACTGTATTTGAGATCTTGTTACGACCTATCCTCAATAACTATGCTGCTTATATAATTTTCAGCGACAAATACGTTTCACATAAAAACTACAACAACCTACACTTAGAGCAAGTTTTTCTGTCCAAGCCCCTTTTGAAGCTCTGGGTACGTGAACGGTTCAAACACCTCAGGCACATTTGGGTTTTTCTGCTTAGACGTAAGCAGCCGAGAGATAGGGAACGCCTCCATCAACCGGTCATCGAATGGTACTAGCAGTGCCTCTGCGTCCTGCTTTGTCAGTGAAGATACAACCCATTCACGCTCATGTTCTCTGGGAAGGATCACTGGCATCCGTTTTTTCTTGTTATGGATTTTTTCTATAAGCGGATTTGCTTTCGTGGTGATAACCGTATAGGTCTCAAACACCTCTGAGGTCCCAGGGTTTTTCCAACGGTCCCACAGTCCTGCCATCGCAAACGGCTCCCAGTCCTTTAACCGGATGTAATATGGGTAGTTTTTCTCCTGATACTCCCGCCATTCGAAAAAACCATCGGCTAATACCAGACAATGTTTCTGCTCCGCCGCATGACGAAACGAGGGTTTCTCAAAGATGCTTTCCGCGCGGGCGTTCATGGTTTTTACCCGGATGCTTGTAGCCGCATTAAAGTCCTTGACCCAAAACGGGATAAAACCCCAGGTAAACAACTGGATCTGCTGCGGGTGTTCATTCGTAATCACCGGAAGCTGTGGCAAATCAAAGCTTGAGGCATGGTACTGCCTTTTAAACGATACATTTTCTAAAAACAACGCAGAAAAACGTTTCATTAATGAATCAGGACCTGGGACAGAATATCGATAACACATAGGATGCCCTTACCTGCCGTATCAACTACGTCCTTTTCTTCTTTTTCTCTTCAGCTGATCCCTGCAAAGAATAGATGTTTTTCCAAGTGTTCTTCACACGCCCCCCAAATGTCTTCATCAAATAACTTACTCCCTTTTTTGTATTTATAGTTTAATATGGAAGAAGTAGAAATATTCAATAGGAACAGAGAAAAGGATAAGAAGACAACATAAGTTCTCTGAATTAATGACATCGGTCTACATTGGCACCTCTGGATGGTCCTACGACTGGAACCTAGGAAAGTCCCTTGACTGGTATGCCACAGAATCCCAATTAAACGCAATAGAGCTAAACATGAGCTTCTATCGCTTCCCCTACCCAAATATGGTGCGATCCTGGGCGACGAAAGGGAAAAATCTTGCATGGGTGGTAAAAGTCCATCGATCAATCACCCATTACCAAAAACTTAACAGAACAGCAGTTGCGGGTTTTCAGCGGTTCAAAACACTCTTTGCCCCTTTAGAAGAGCTGATCCACTACTACCTCCTCCAGCTCCCGCCCTCCTTTACCGATCTGAACACACTAGAACGATTCATCGAAGAAACAGGATCCAAGAAGCTTGCTGTCGAATTCCGGCATCCCACACTCTTTTCCAACGAGTGCATCGACTGGGGGAAAAAACATGGTGTTCTGCTAGTCAGTATTGATGCACCACAGCTGCCTAGGACTCTTATGAGCCAAACTGTCATTTATGAGCGAATTCATGGCAGGACTGGATGGTACTCCCATGATTATTCAGATCAGGAACTTCAAGAGATACAAACACGGATTCTACGTAACAACCCAAAAACCGTGTACGTCTTTTTCAACAACAACCACGCAATGCTTCAGAATGCCATGCGGATGAACCATCTTCTCAGACAAAAACAATAATGGCGTCTCTTCGAATACTTTCACTCATCCCCATTTCAGTTTTTTAAAGCAAAGCAGCTTATGTTCTCTCTCCTATACCTGTTTTAGGGAGGTCAAGTCCATGAACAACAACCGTTTAGTACAGAAAAGCAAGTTCTCTCATACGAACCTATCAGTTGCTCCTGTCATACTACGACCAAGCATCATTGTTTCTTCTGGGATAGCGGAGCTGGACCGCCTGTGCGGCGGCTTTAAGGGAGGAGACCTGGTCCTTGTTGACGGCAACAGCAGCCTTATCTCAGATCTGCCACACCAGCTCTGCGTCAACACCTATCGAACGTTCCACAGTGAAACAATTTACATCGATGCCGGGATGTGCGCCAATCCGTACCAGATCACGCGATACGCACGCACGCTAGAGCTGAATCAACAGGAGGTGTTACAAAACGTAGTGATGAGCAGAGCGTTCACCGTCTACCAGCTCTCCACCATACTGCAGGAACTGCTTGAACCGATGATTAAGAAACGCAGCCCCCGTACTCTCACAATAGGGATGCTTCCTGCGCTCTATCACGATCCTGATATCTCCCCTCAGGAGTCCCAGACACTGCTTTCCCAAGATCTGGAAAAGATACAGCATCTTACCACTAAGTATACCCTCATCACGGTGTGTACGAACCTGAATCTGATGCCGCTTTCGCCAGCAAGAGGTCTGGGGAAACGACTATATGAAAGCGCTACCGAAATCTTACGAATGAAACAGTTCGAAGGATATACTGCTCTTGAGCTAGTCAAGAAGCAGAAGAACGCAACGATACTCCATAGCGCAGCGGGACAGAGTCGCCTTGAGGCATTCGGGATGTGAATCTGATGGGCAGGACAGTTCCGACGTTTCGTATGGTCGTTGAATCGTTTGGCTGGGAATGGAATGATTTTAGGCGTGCGCTCCGCACAATCGACCAGGAGG
>LSSI01000084.1 GCA_001595945.1 Thermoplasmatales archaeon SM1-50 | reverse complement strand
ATAAATCCTGAATCCCATCACCGGTGACGTCACCTGCAGTAAGCATAATACCAAATAGATCTGCACTATCAACCGTGTACCAACTTGCCGAAGTCTCGAGTACACCACCGAGGTTTCGGTAAATCTGCGTCTGACAACCATCTCCGATACCAGTAAGGTCCAACCAACCGTCATGATCAGCATCAATCCACAAAACTCCCATGTAAATATTCTGATCAGAGGACTGCCAGCTTGGCAAGGACCCATAGGACCCATCTATGTTTAGGTAGACATATGTATGATAGTGATAGGAGTTATAGGACCAACCTGTTGCGATCGCAAGGTCTGGTCTACCGTCGTTGTTCATATCACCGAAATCCACACCAAAGGAATTACCGATGATATTAGCAGTCCAACTAGGATTGGAGGAAAGTACACCATTATTGTTTAGATATACACGAGCGATTGGCCCAAGCGAAGAATCGGTGCCAAGGTAGGAAACAGCGACATCATACCATCCGTCACCATTGACATCAGCGACATCAAGATGACCATTATACGCGACATCGGCGGATTCCCAGCTTGCCATGGAAGGTAGATAGCCGTTCCCATCATTAAGATAGACCCGGACATGACCTTGACTCATATCGTTTCCATCGGAGACCACAAGATCAAGCCAGTTATCTTTGTTAAGGTCAATAAGAGCAGCACCGGTACTGTAATGTGGTGAAGTTGACATCCAATCTGGTGTTGGAGAGTAGATAGGATCAGATAGCTGTGAGAGAGAAATCTGTTGTGTTTGTTGTTGATTGAGATAAAGACCCGACAAAATGGTGTTTTCATCTGTTACGTAAACGTTCATATCGTCTTTCTTATCTATCGTTAGGTGAATTATAGTTGAACGAGATGCTTGTGTAAACAATACTAAAAGAAAAAAGACAACGAAAGACATTATCATGGTTTTGTGTATTTTAATCTGTCTTTGGCTACGTAATCCCTTTATCATGATTTTATAACATCTAATCAGCTTAAAAACATATCTATTTCATCGAACAAATTTAATATACATTTTTCATTACTTCCGAAGTTTATTCTTAAGTTATGAAATATGCTATAATATTCACTCATGTGAACAGGAGAGAAAAGAACAAATTATATAGTCTAATTCTAAACGATGACATGGGAGTTGGTAATGATGTAATCTTCACCCTTTCATTTATAGGCTCTGGAAGGAGGATACATGATGGATGATCCATATCAACATAGACCATGTTACGTGCTATGTTGTAGGTGGTGTTCTTACCAATCCCTTCTGCTGTGTTTGGATTGTTGAGAAAACGTGGGTAGTTTGATGAGGATACCTCCACACAAATTCGATGACCCGTATTCCAAACGTAAGACGTGCTCCACAAATCAACCTCTACCTCGTAGATGACCCCTGGTTGCATTAATTCCCAGTGGTCCTGCCCATTTCTGTTGCGCATCCGGAGGATTCCATCGGTGATGAACATCGAACGTCCATCCGGGTAGATATCAGTAAGTTTCATAGTGAAATCTGTATCAGGACAATCAGAGGAAATAAATAACTGTGCTTTCACCGGACCTGTTGCTTCATACGGCTGTTCGAGCAATGGACTTGTAAATACAAGCACGTCAGAGCGGTTTTCCACAGGACGTTGATCATAGGGACCTGCGCATAAAAAAAGATTCTTCCCGCCTATTGTTGGAACGGGATTTGTTGGATCATACAGATAGATGAGAGGATCATCAGAAGAAGGGAATTTCGTGTTTAAAAATCCATCATCATGAAAATACCATTTTGTTTCTTTGAAAGGAATCGGCCAATCATCTGCAAATCGTCATTCATTGCCTGGTGCTCTTGGATCATTAACATCACCCATAACGTAATAGGAAACCGTTGGCCAACAGGAATATGTATCGATATCGTTTAGAGCATAGGATCGGACCATGTCTCGGAACATCCGTAACGAAAACCTATCAAGGGAGTTTCTTGGGTAGATTAATTCCCCTTGCGTTCGTTGGAAAAAGCCAGTGTGTGTCCAAGGTCCCATGATAAGTTTTGAATTCCCTCGTGCACCTGCTCCTGCTAAATGTTGATATCCACAGTAAGCGTCAATGGTCCCTTGACTAAAAATGTCATACCATCCCCCAACGTGGATGGCGGGAATGTTGACTTTCTCCCAGTTATTATCTAATGTGACGTTTCCCCAGTACCCAAGCGTAAAATTCTCGTTGTTTAATATCTCCTGTAACATATAGGAACTGCTCTGATCGCCTAGCCATTCTTCAACAAGGTTTTTTCTAAATTCTCCCCCTTGAAAGGTTGCATGATGATAGAGGTTTGGGGTCGCGATTTGAACAAACTGACAGGTGAGGTTTTCTGGGTTTTCTCCAGCAAGACAATACTGGGGTATTCCCATCGCAGACGGTCCGAATGTGACGATTTTACCATCGGACCATGATTGATTCGTAATCCACGCGAGGGTATCAACTCCATCTGTATTTTCATTTTTAAAAACCGTATCATTTCCTTCAGATGCAAATCGACCACGCATATCTTGGATGACGGTCGGCCATCCAAGAATGATTCCTAGGATGCCAACCAATGACATGTCATCCTTATTATATGGTGTTCGGAGCAGAAGTGTCGTTTTAGATGCTGGGGGGAAAACCGGTCGATAGACATCGGTGGCAAGTTTGATTCCATCTCGCATTGGAACCATATGGGTTGTTTTGAAATTTGAAAAGAGATTGGGGGTGTAACTTGGTACTATTTCTTGACTAATATTTTGATATTTCCTTGGACTATCGATATCCAAGCTATGGCCTATACCGGTAGGTAGAAAGAAGAATGCTAACAAGATGATTGAAGCAATTTTTTTCATATAAGTAATCCTTTGGTTGTATTTGTTTGTGTTTATTGAAATCGCTCATTTAAAACTTTCTTCTTAATTAATAATAAATGAAAAAAGAAAAGTTAATGTTTTTCATTATTAAATTCAATATTTTTTTGTTTTTTTTTAAAAAAAATGAAAGGAATGCTTATTTTCCGTTAGAAAGTTTGTTTTTTATGGTAATATCTTTTCTCCAAATAATTTTTTTAAGCACTTTCTCATCGCTATTGTTTGCTAGCTCTATCCTCTTTTCAGGTGGAATGATGATAAGCTTAAAGAAACTATAGAAATCACCCATGCCTCCGAAGATATTGACTATGGGGAACATCAGGAAAAACGGTTCGTTAGGGTTGATGAAATAGACGAGACACCAGATAAGTGGTGAAAAATACAAAAACACTAGTTTTTTGTTGTCTTCTACGTAGGATTCGTTGTCTACAAGAAATCCTATGGCAGACCATTTGGTTAGCACAATTGCCTTGAATGGGATTTTGTAATAGATCATGATAATTAGATGTGTCAGCTCATGAAGAATTATTGCTAGGATTAGCCCAAAAATAAATTGTAATAAGGGCTCTATGGCATCACCTCATTTTTTAATTTATTGTCCATGAATAATATTATATAAAACATAGTATATAAATTATACTATTAAATTATAGATAATCACCCCCTTCTATATCCCTAATGTAATATTCGTCGAGAAAATAAAGAGAAAATTCAATAATCTTTCAAATTACAAGTAGATATTTATCAAAAACCCTAGGACAACTAAAAAAACGCCAAGAAGATAGATAAGAACTGATTTTGTTGAGGTCTGCTTCCAACTTGGTATACTATAATGCAGGACAAAATTCGTCCCAAGAAGTATGATACCAAAAATAGAGGGAATTGGTACCCATATTAACATTAATTTTGACACCTCATGAATTAAAGGGGTCGCCAGCCCTAAAAAAACGGTTGCGCCAAGAAAAATAAAAATCGCTTCTTCCTTCTTTCGATACTTCCCACGAGAAACAAACCCCTGTGCGTTAATCGTGTACAGGAAGCTTGATAGGAAAGTAATAAAAATTCCTGTAAGCACCAATGAGATTTCCTCAAAGAGAAAATCAGCCATAAACATTGGTAACGACAAACTATTTTTAAAATTGATGTAATCTCTTCTATAACAAAGATTACATCCAGATAATCAAGTCCCTCAGATGTTTCTTTCTTCGAACTCATCAGTAAGAGTCTCTTCGTCTTCTTCGATGTCTATCTCCTCTTGTTTTGGTTGTACGAAATACTCTGTTTGACAATTTGGGCATTCTATCATTGAGTCAGATGATTTTCGAATCCAGCGATGTCCACAGAACGGGCAATTTTCTTTCTTCATACCAACCCCATGTCCAATGAATATTCCACTAAGAGTTTAAAAATATATCTAAGGACATCAGAGGAGGTATTTATTGGTTTCGTAGGACAAACAAAGGAAGCCCACATAAGAATCCCTCTGCGTATTTTGTTGTTTTTCCCGCATTCTCTGGTGTCACGCGTACTAAGATTCTGACTGGACCAAATCCAAGATATGGTAGTCTTTCATACATAACAATCCCTGGGTCTAAACACTCTATCGTATCATCAAGTGAGGTGTTGATATTCCCAAAAAGTCCACCATTCAGAGCAATGGCGCAATGAATCCCGGTTGTTGCCGTGTTGCCTACATTTCGTACGCCGACAGTCACCCCAAACAGACTACCCCTTATTTCAACCCTTGTTTTTACCGGATAGTTAACATAGCACGCAGCATAACCAACCTTACATACACCGTATTCGATACGCATATAGCCTTCCTCACCCCACCCAGAGCCCCATGAGTTACGTAGGAACCATACACCGTTTTCTCCTTGAGTATCATCCCAACCGACCAAGGCGACCGCATGGTTAATCTGTGCTAAAGGATCATCTTCGTTAAACACTCCTCCGGTGTATGCTCCAAACGCCTTGGTGACAGCACACGCAACAGATACAGGACCATATGTCATTATTGCTTGTTTTATCGCATCCGTCGGCGCAACACCATGAGGAAAACCAATGAAATGCCAGGAATCAATCAGATATGGATGATGATATGGACCATCACAGGCAAGATCTGCTGCCTTGTAGGGGAACTCTTTTTCTAGCACCGCCCCAGTGCCGTTAAACCGATCCATCTTCCATTGTAGATAATCATGTGCCCACCATCCACCGTTGCAGCCCCATCCATTGGTGTTACAGCTGACCAGCCACTGTTCAGACAGATCAACTTCCACATGATCTTGGATAAGAATGTTGCATTCAAGCGGCGCGATGGTTCCAAACGCCCAGCAACTCCCGCACCCACCTTGATTTTTTATTGGTGTACATCCACCAAGTTCACGCCAGTCAAAATGAGTAGGTAACATACTTGTTGGGTTACATTGATCAAATGATACATCCACCCACCAGTTTTCTGGTTCAACAAGACCACAAAGATCGGAAAGAGGCTCTGCTGTCGCAGAATTTTTTCCAACACAAAACGTCCATTGTTCGTTGAGTGCTTGTTTCTGTAGCAATATTATATCAGCATCGGAGATCCATGGTTGATTGTAAGATTGTTCTAAATCATCAACCTCTGGCAATTCACAACCACAATCACCATGTACAAGAGGCATGCTAGCAATTATAACAAATACTACTATCGCAATTGCGACTTTCTTCATAGAATATGTCCCCTAAACATCAAACGTATTGGTTCAATAGAAACGCTCCTTAATAAACCTATGTGTTACGTCTCAAAGCGACAAAGACATTTTCCGACTTTCCTTTCGTTTTTTAATCCGGTATTATCCAATGTATATACACATTACACATAGTCGAACAACCATGTTAGACTGCACTTGTGTTTAGAGAATTAGACACCTTGAATATTTTTATAGTATTGAAATGATTACATCTCAGGGAAAAAATATGAGGCGATGGGACAATGATCAAGGAGTATATTCAACAACAGAAAGAAGATTTTAATAAACTAACCGAGCAGCTGCAAGATATGCAATACTATATTAAGGAAATCAATATACGCCATTGCTTTGACACATTTACCCTTACCTTTCTTATTATAGTTGTATTACAAACCTTCTTGTATCTCCTATACGGACCAATCCTCTCTGATCTAGATAAAACATTGTATATGTTTTCTCTACTCATCAGCCCCTCAGCGTTTTTTTTACTACTCTTGCATCTCTATGAACTATACGGGTTAATGAAAAAGGGACAGAAATCAATTCCTCTTACATTAGATCTAATGTATTTTATTTACGTTGTTGTCTCATTTGCAACTATGATTGGGCTCTCCTTGTATTACCAACACCATTATATCTCTCAGAGATTTTTGACTACCGGATGGATTGTTGGAGGTGTATTGCTCTGTGTGTATGTGCTGCTTGCACTCTTCTCTGCAAAGTGTCTGGTCAGACTCTTCATCAGCAAAAAACTCCCGCATTTCTTTGAGCCTTCACACAAAAAACTACATAGGAGACCGCGCACTCTCGCCCCGCGGAAGTTTAAACCAGTATTTAAACCAAAACAGAACTATTATTTTAGGGAAAAACCGGATGTGTCTCTCTGGCAAAACGAAGAATTCTTTGTAAGATACAAATAAATAATAGATTTTATGAAGAATTATCAACAAGCAACTCACTGATGATCTGATATGCCTCACCAAGGAGTTGCGTTTTAACTATTTTTCACGTTTTACAGGTCGTTAATCAATGATGCAATTTGCTTTCTTTTATCTTCTTCATCAGGAAGTGTGATCGATGATTTCCATTTCTTCGTCCCGTCAGACTGATAAAATCCGCGGGAAATTGCGACAAATTCTTTTGACAATGATTCACCGACTGCTTTCTTGCGCGCCACTTCGATGAAATTGTTTTTTCCAAATTTTACTTCCTCTGCTTTCAGTGTCTCAAATTCAACCATTGTATACCTCTTTGCCCGAAGTGAAAGCATAATCGAATTTAAACTTTTTCAATTAAACAAATTATACAAATGCTCGAAGAGAAATTAAGGATACAAGGAAAAAGAACAACCCCCCCTGATAGGTTCTAATCAAGAAGATAAATGGAACTAACACAGTCCTTTTACTGGAATATGTGGTTGTATATTTTTAATTGTTTTTCCATTCTCACCGTTTTTTTTCCCAGTAATTAATTGTACTTTTTTTACTTGATGGGATTGATACCCAACAGGTGTATAATCTTTCATCCTTTGCTCATAGGCAAATACTTTTGCAATATTTTCTATTTCTTCGAGTGCGTTTTCATCAGAAACCGCCCCTACAATTTTTATCTCCGAGTTACCACCTCATTAACGCTAGATTGATACTAGCATGTATATATGTGTCAGTACATACATATAAATGTTTTGAAAGGATATACAAAACCCCACTATACCATTTATTACTTCACCTTATACATCTTAAGCGATTTAACAGATAAAGAAGTAGCAAAACTATCACATTCTCTCTTGTTTTCCCCCTAAGCACCATCACCTCTATGCGTCCAACATACACGACACGTTTATTTGATAGATTAACCATTCTTTTCATATAGCGAAACATAATCAATTCCACTAAGATATCCAATTAAAATAAAGAAGTAACAAACATTCTTTTAGGAGATAATTCCAATTAATATGAACCATATTGCCCCTCCCAACAACAAAAACATTTGCAGCAAAGCATTTCTTAAAATTTCTAGTATAAAAAAGTTTCACTATTATTACCAATCAAAATAAAAAAACTAATAATATAGAATTAAAGAAAATAATTATACCGCCTTGCACTATTAAGGTGTGTTTCATGGTCTCAAGTATATCTCATAGAATTCTATCATATATTAGGAATCCTGTCTAAAATAAATATAAAAACAAAAAGTTTTAAAGACTATGATTTATAACAGGACTGGTAGGAAAATAGATGGATACCACAGAACCCCTTTCGGATGAAGAACGACACAAACACAAGCTAATTAGAGTATCAAAATATTTTTTCATAATCACCTTGATCTATTCCCTCTGGATTGTTTTACTGATATCTGGTGTCTATTTCCTTCAACTTGGTAATACATGGGCGGTTTTAACCATTGAGCAATGGCTCCTCTCCGCTATCGTTCTTATCTGCATTTTTATCGTTCTTGAGGTTATTTTAGTAAGTCAATACTTACTTGTAAAAAAGGAACATTTCTGGCCTAAAAAACGAACACAAAAAGAGTATATCCAAGGTAAACGAGTCTATCGCTATACCATCCCTCCTGATGCTAAAGGTGGTATTTTCAGTAAAATCTACATCCTTATTGACGAGAACCGTGTTCTTAATCTCCGCTATCAAATGATCACACCCAATAACCTTTGGGAACAAAAACAGGAGATATAGATTTCTTATTTTTTCAATATTCCTAGTTCGACAAGCTTCTCAGGGAGATACGTATCAGTCACATAATCAAGGCCATATTTTGCAAGCGCCTGTTGCTCTGATTTCTTGCCAATTTTAAGCTGCAGTTTAATCTCATGTTTCCAGAATTGATCTTGGAACCGTGGGTCATCAAGCTCACTTTTCAACGCAGCGATATCTTCATTGGTTAGGGCATCTGTTGGAAGTTTGTAATTCTCGATGTCAGATGGCGTCACTCCGAGGTACTGAGCAGCTGGCGTCGCCAGGTATTCAGAAATATGTGCGGTTTTAATTGCTCCAAATGCAATACTAGCAAAAATACGAAAACTCCATGGGTCGCAATCGGTGAATACTAAAACAGGTAATTTTTTCTCCTCATTTAACCGTTTAATGAATCGACGTGTCGACCGTGCAGGCTGACCTTTCAAATGAACTAGAATTGCACGGGAATCTTTATCAAAACCGTTCTCCACCAGTCGATCAAACATACCACCGGTTTCAATCGCGACAATAAAATCCGCGTCCACCTGCTTAAACATAAGTTTATCTTTCTCCACCTTATATGGGATACCGTATCCGGCGTCTCCAACATCATCTTGACAATGAATTTTTTTCTTGGTGTTATTTCGGGTCATCTCCTCAACAACAAGATTTCCTATCACACGAGCGCCGTCCTCTTCAGGTCGTAGCTTAAAATCCTCACGCATACATCCGGTGATTACCTCAAGGTCCTCAGCAAGCAGGTCTGATTCATTCTGACTGCTGAATTTCGCAAGATTCCAGCTCTCAGAGATATAATAAGTTTCTCTTAATGTCGATGATCTCTTTTCCTTGATCATGTCTTTAATAAAATCAACTAGATACATCGTTCGCAATAGCATGTATGCACCATCAAGAGAACTTGCAGACCTTTCTGTTTTATTCTTTCCATATTTCCATACATTCAGCACATCATCAAACTTGATATTTGCTTTTGTTCGTGTTGAAAGTTGTAATGCAGGGATTTCTGCTTTTTCAAGGTCAGCATATACCTTTGCAGCAATCGAATCAATCTTGGTAATCACTCCTGAATAATCACGAGCCATACTTTATTCACCTTCCCATTTGTCCGCACCAATCACATAACTAGGGTTAATGTTCTGTACATACAAGTCATTTTCATCGAAATCACCCTTATTTAAACCAGCAAGTTCAAAGAAGATATCAATCTTATTGGTAGGATCAATACTCTCCAAATTCCATTTAATGTAACTATCCGTAACTTTGCTTGGTTTTGGCCTTACCTCACCAACCACCGCATTTTTTGGAAATAATGCGTATAAATTAAATTTTTGCGGTTTGCTTTTATAATTTACAACCATAATTGTGCTCTTCGCAATCCATCCCTTTGTATCTGACTGTCGTGATAGATTTGTTACATCTAGCTTCATCTGAACTGGTTTATCTCGCACTTTTTCATATTCTACGATATCCTCAATCCAGATCACATCCATAATTCTTGTAATCACTTTTTCAAGTGAAGGAACCGATTTATTGAGCATATGAGCGGATTTTTTTGCAATCTCAGGGAGAATCTTGGTTATCAAATCAAATTTCTCCCGTGTCTTTACTCGTCTTACTTTTTTGTTGATATGCATTTGGACTTTTCTTGCAACCTCACGGAATGCTAGTTTAATCTCATTTTCTATCTCCTCGATATCAGCGACCGCTTCCTTGGATTCAGATGTATATGGGATCTGGGTAGATGCGATGTGTGTAAGGAAGATCGCAGGACCGATGGGAATCCCTGTTCCTGAAGGTTGATCTAGACCATACCGTCGCCAGTCTATCGATGCAATCGCAGTGGTAACCGCGCAATCACCTTGTTGATACAGTAAAGGAATGCGGTTAGCAAATCGAAGAATCTTGATGGGTTTGTCCTTCGGTAAATTTCCGCCATAGACAATCCCGACCTCCACCTGAAACGGATTTCCAGAATACACTGACGCTGGGCGCGTCGCTGTAAAAATAAATTCCGGTGAAATTTCCTGCGTCTCACTTTTAAGACTTCTACGAATCAAAGTCTCCCCGATCGGAGAGAGACATACCGTTGGTGGTGTCATGATTCTTACCCGTTTGAAGGCTTGATGTAAAGAGAGAAACTGCTCACGACTCATATCCGCTGGGTTTAGATTTCTATCAAGTTTTGCTTCATCACAGACAGCATTTGCAGTACGGTCACCCATGCTGCTGAATTCATTTTTTAAAAACGATGCCAATTTCCTCGCGTTGGTTTCCTTAGACATCTTTATTAATGTGCCAAGTTCGACACCATATGGATGTGGCTTGATTTCCTTGCTTTTTTTTGGGAGAATATCCGCTGTCCTTTCAAAGACGTGTTCTGTACCATCTGCTTCTTTAAAAGTAAGACGAGCATGAGGATTTACTATCGATGTTGATTGAAGATATTCGTAGACAAACCGTTTTCCTCGTTTGTAATCTGCCTTTAAACAAACTTCAATGCGTGTCCCTGAATGCTTCTCCCAATGCATAATTTCCTGATGTTGGATCTCCCCACGGTTTTTGTTCGTATCAATCGCAAGTTCAACAAGTACCGCAGGCTGATTTTCTTGAATCTTTGAGGTAATTTTTGCGTGTTTTCCAGTGGTCAACTGCCCATATAATACCACTGCAGAGATACCAATCCCCTGTTGTCCCCTGCTCTGACGAATCGCATGGAACCTAGAACCATATAACAATCGAGCAAAAATATGAGGAATTTGTTTTTTAATAATTCCTGGACCATTATCTTCAACAAGCACAATGCACTCTTCTTCACTAGGGTTCTTCACTTCGATATGGATATCAGGCAGTATCCCTGATTCTTCACAGGCATCAAGTGCATTATCAACAGCTTCTTTTATACTAGTGATTAATGCACGAGTAGGGTTTCCAAATCCAAGAATATGCTTATTTCGTTCAAAGAATTCCGCAACTGAGATTTCTTTTTGTTTTTTTGCTAATTCATAGGCGATTGCTTCCGGCAAAATATCCCTCCGCTGTAGAGTGATGTCGCATCCGATAACGGTAATAGAAAAGGTAATTATAAAATTATTGCATAGAGATATAAAAAATAGTAATATATCAACAAAGCTGAAAGCAATGTTTATAAATAAAAATCTACTGTGCGTTCTGAATCCGCTCCTTATGAGGACGTTTGTATGACAGATTATAATCAGAAAGCCTTTGAAGAAAAATGGCAGAAAAAATGGCAAGGAATGAACATCTATCATTTCGATTTTACTAGCAACAAAGAACCTTACAGCATTGATGTTCCACCACGATACGCTTCAGGTCCTCTGCACGCTGGTCATGCGGTACATTATACCCATATCGACTTTGCGGCTCGATATAAACGTATGAGGGGGTATAATGTGTTCTTTCCTTTATGTTTTGATGTCAACGGTATCCCTATTGAGGAACGTGTCGAACGACAGCTCAACATAACCCGAAAAGATATTAAGCGGCATGAATTCACAAAGCTTTGCTCTGAGTTCGCTCAAAAAAATATCGCGACTATGACCAACCAGTTTATCAGGCTTGGAGAGAGTATGGATTCTTCGATTTACTATCAAACTGATGCCGAGTACTATAGAAGAATTACCCAAATTTCGTTTATCGAATTGTTTAAAAAAGGTCATATCTACAAAGGAGAATTTCCTGTGAATTGGTGTCCCCGTTGTATGACTGCGATGGCAGACGCCGAGGTTATCTATACTGACCGAACAACGAAACTAAACACAATTAAATTTTATTTCACCAAACAACCGGATGAGCACCTTCTAAAATTTCATGGAGTCGGCAAGGACAGCCATGGAGCGTACATCGAGATTGCGACTACCAGACCAGAAATGCTTGCAGCCTGCCAGATAGTCGCTGTGCATCCAACAGATGAACGGGCACCATGGCTTGTGGGTCAGAGTGTGAAACTCCCCCCAGACTACACAAAAGAGGTGAAAATTGTTGAGGATGATGCGGTTGATCCTGAGTTTGGTTCCGGCCTTGTAATGATCTGTACTGTTGGTGATAAAGAGGATCTTAACTGGGTTTTTAAATACAAGCTCCCGCTGGAAATGAGTATCGATGAAGAAGGAAAAATGACAGAAATCACTGGGAAATACAAAGGTATGAAAATCGAGGATGCACGAAAAGCGATTATTGAGGATATGAAACGGGATGGTGTGCTTTTAAAACAAAAACCACTTGCTCAGAATGTTGGGGTCTGCTGGCGATGCAAAACACCAGTGGAGTTTATCAACGCTACACAATGGTTTTTAAAAACAATACCCTTCAAACAACTGGTTCTGGATTCAAGCGATGCAATGCAATGGTACCCAAGGTTTATGAAAATACGGCTTGAGGACTGGGTCAACTCCCTAGAATGGGATTGGGTTATCAGTAGACAGCGGTATTTTGCCACGCCAATCCCACTTTGGGAATGTGAGAACTGTGACGAAGTGGTCCTTGCACGACAAGAGGATTGCTATGTCGATCCGACGATCGACAAACCACCGGTAGAAACCTGTCCGATATGTGGGGGGAGTTTGAAAGGATGTGAAGACGTCTTTGACACTTGGATGGATTCTTCCATCTCACCTTTGTACAACACCTTTTGGCATCGTGATGAAAAGAAGTTCAAGCAGCTTTATCCGATGTCACTGCGTCCACAGGCACATGATATCATCCGGACTTGGGCGTTTTACACGATTCTTCGCTGCACGCTTCTTACTGATACGGAACCCTTTGAAAATATTATGATGGGTGGGTTTATTCTCTCCGAAGATGGTACTCCGATGCATGCCAGCCTTGGCAATGTCATAGACCCCCTACACGTCATCGATGAGTATGGGACTGATGCGTTTAGGTGTTACGCAGCCAGCTGTGCGTTAGGTGAAGATAATCCATTCCGGCGAAAAGACGTTGTTCGTGGAACGAAACTGTTACGTAAACTTTGGAACGTGCAACAATTTATTGGCAAAATCGTCAAAGATGGAAAACCAAAGAAGCCCAAAAAAGTCCAGGACATCGACCAATGGATACTAACCAAGTACAGCAAACTTGTCAACACCTGTACGATGCAAATGGACATGTTTGATTATTCACAGGCTATGAAAGCGATTGAATATTTCCTTTGGCATGAACTTGCAGATCATTACCTTGAGATGATTAAAGGGTCCTTGTATAAAGAGGAGAATATCGAAAGCATTCGATATACGCTCTATACAATAGGACTAGGGGTAGTTAAGCTGTTCGCGCCCTTCTTTCCCCACATAGCTGAACAGATCTATTTTGATTTCTACAAAAAGTTAGAACGCGATTTAAGTATCCATATATCAGGATGGCCAGAGCCGGTTCTCATCGAAAAAGAAAAAGAACAAGCAGGTGAAACCGTCAAGGACTACATCGCGAAAATCAGAGCGTGGAAAAGTGAACAAGGAATCGCTCTTAACGCACCGATCTCAGCGCTTGCAACCTATGCTCCAGCAGAAATAATCAGAAAATTAAAAACCAGTGACACCATTATTTTTTCGACCTTGAGGTATCCAAAAGAACATGCATTTATCCCCGGGAAACCAGAAATCCAGGAAACCATCATCGCTGTTGAGCCTGTGTTTTCAAAGCTTGGTCCTGCTTTTAAAACAGAAACTCCTCAGATAATCAAATGGATTAAAGATCACCAAGAAGAAATTATATCAAAAATCGATAATAACGGCGATGTTTTCCTCTCTGATATTCCTAGTATCAACGAAGAGAAAAACGAAGGATTATTGCACTCAGGTTATATTCAGGTAAAACGTGGAGCAAGCTTGAAAGGGAAAAAAGGTAGTCGTATTCTTTCGTTTGATGGATTCTATGTTGAAATCCAAATTGAAATCCAAAGGCAGGAACCATGAAATTAAACAAAAAGAAATTACACGGATGGATAGTGAAAATCTTCGCTATATTAATTGTGCTTTTCTTGATTTTCGCGGGCCTTACATTCCTTTTCCTATAAGAATGATTTTAGTTAATCTCTAGTTTTAAGAAAAATCGAAAGACATTTAATTATCTTATCTTTCAAGGTGTGGCTTAAGAGTGTTATTTCTATGACTGAAAATACAGCTGAATCAAAGGACGAAAACCAAAGAAAGGTCATAAACCGATGGATCATTGTCCTTGGTGGAATCCTTATTCAACTTGCCCTTGGAGCTATTTATGCGTGGTCTGCGTTTACAACACCGCTCCAAGGTACTTCAACGAATCCTAGTGAATTTGCATTCTCAAAAACTGAAACTCAAGCCATTTTTAGTGCAGGATTATTTTTCTTTGCAATTTTTACTATTGTAGGTGGTCGTCTCCAACTAAAATACGGTCCGAAGAAAGTCGCCTTCTTAGGAGGGGGTTTTTTAGGATTTGGATATATCCTTGCGGCGTTTTCCGGTGCAAGTTTTATTGGAAAACTTATTTTTATAGGGATCATCGCTGGAACCGGTATTGGTCTAGCGTATGTTGTTCCCATTTCAACAGGTGTTAAATGGTTCCCTGATAAGAAAGGGCTTGTTAGTGGTTTGGCTGTCGCAGGGTTTGGTTTTGGCGCCTTTATCTGGATTTTGATTGCAAACCCACCAAGTATTCTTGGATTTGACGGACTGATTACTCACTATACAATTGACAATGTCAATAACGCTTTTTTAATCTATGGGATAGTATTTTTTCTTTTGGTAGTTCTTGGATCATTGGTCATGAAGAACCCACCAGCAGGTTGGAAACCCGTTGGGTGGATACCATCGATTGAAGACTCCAACGACAAAAAAACCAGCTTGAACTACAAACCTCGAGAGATATGTAAAAAACAAGAATTCTATCTGCTGTGGACGATGTTTTTCATAGGGGCACTCGCGGGTCTAATGGTGATTGGTAATGTACAAAATTTTGCAAAAAGTCCAACCGATGGATTCATCTCCTATGGTTTCAGTGCTACAGAATCTGCTGATTTTGCCATAATTGGGGCTGCTATCTGTCTACCTATTTTTAATGGGCTAGGGAGAATTGTCTGGGGTCAGATTTCTGACCGAATTGGACGACGCAAGGCACTTATTTCCATGTTTCTCTTCCAAGGTATCATGATGGTCGTCTTCTTCTACACCACAGCAAATCCTTACATCTTCTATATTGTCGCTGCATTGATTGGGTTTAATTTTGGTGGGAACTTTGCATTATTTCCAGCTGCCTGCGCTGATTCATTTGGTGCAGAAAATCTAGGGCTGAACTATGGGTTTATCTTTACTTCTTATGGTATCGGTGGTACGGTTGGCCCTATTCTTGCTGGAGCGGTGCAGGATGCAGAAATGAGTTTTTTGTACGCCTTTATACCTGCAGCAATTATGTGTTTTGTTGCTGCAGTCCTTGCGATGAGTTATAAGGATTCATTGCAAAAATAATCCGCGTAAAAAACAAACTAACTACGATTGTGATATTACTATTGATTCCTAATCTAGTCTTCCTTTTATTGATTATTAGATGATTTTATGAACCCGCCAATGCTCATTAACCCGAAGCACAATCAATGGTACAGAAAAAACCCAGGATTGTATCCTTTTTAGTAATTTTTATCTATTCTATCTGTGTTTTTTTGCCGAGGGATTCCTGCGCAGTCAAAATGGCCTATGACAGCGAACCACGTTGAATTATGTTTTTTGGTAGAGATCTTTACCTTTTACCTAAGAGTGTCCATCAACACACTTGATGTGTTCTGCGAGAAAATCTTAATAGGTGCCGGTTCTGTGATCATGTCTACATAATCTACTGCATATTGTTTTCTCATCCAATGGATTATAGGAAGTTGCACACGACCAATCATGCAGTTAATCGCAGTAATAAATTTTTTGTAATTATTCTCGTCACACACCATTATATCTCTATTAATTCATAGGAAGAGGAACCAAGTCCAATTTTTTCTGCATATTGTATCTGTTTTAATGGATTGACCTTGTTAATCTTAAAAAAAACATTCTCTTTAATGTCGTTGATACGGTCAAGGGAGGCTTTATCAATCGCGACGGGGTCATCACTAACAAGATACCCGATATCAGGACAGATGAGTGGCCCAGCATTCGGATCGCAATCGCAGCCCTTGGAAATTCGCTTCATTTCATTAAGATATAACACGGTTTTATTGTGTAATGATGCTTTTGCGGAACAAGCAAGTAGAAACGAAAGGTCAGCGTCCTTAGGATGCAACGCCTTGGATTGACAGACATCGACGCATGCATCGCATCCAAAACAACGCTCCTGGTTGTATTCCCAGGTGCTCTCATTTACTTTAATAGCGTGAAACGGGCAGGCTTTAGCACATAACCCACAATAGGTACATGAATTCTTTTTGTATATGGGATAACTGCTGCCATGGATTTTTATTTTTGTTTCCTTTGTCACACCGCCCATACCAAAGTTTTTGATTGCACCCCCCATTCCTATTTGTATATGGCCCTTTACATGAGAAAGAGCAAAGACATGTGTTGAATTTTTTAGATGGGTAGCAACCTCAAATATTCGGCCTTCAATGGTCGTTGAGATCCCAGTGTCATCAATAATAACATCACATCCAATGTTTTGTACGTTAAAACCATGAAGTTTCGCAATGCTTAGGTACTGTGATTTTGTATATCGCGATCCATGGTATGCAACGGTTGTGTCAAAAAGGAATGGATGGGCATTGATTTTTTTAAATTCATCAACCACAGATTTTGCAAGTTTTGGTTTCACAAAATACGGATTCCCTTTCTCCCCCATATGTAGTTTTACTAGTACTTTTTCACCTGCGAACTTTTGAAAAGGAAAGAAAGCAAGAGCCTTTTGTAATTCCCGCAGGTTAGTAAAAAAAACGACGTTTGTCATCCAATTTTTTTCTCCCACTTCTTGACCTTCAACACACTGCCAAGAGACCCACCTTGTTTTATTTCTTCACGGATCCGGTTCTCCTGTTCCTTAACATTCAATGCACGATTTGCTATCTCTTGTGCTCTATCCTGTGGAACTACAACAACCCCGGAATCATCACCGATGATCCAATCACCAGTGCGTATAATTCGATTGCCACATGTTACTTCAGTACCTATCTCCCCAAGTCCTTTTGGATCCCCAGCGTTAGGGACAATATATCGGGAAAATATCGGGAATTTTAGCTGTAGCAAATCATCGTAATCTCGGACAGCACCGTCGATAACAATACCAGCAAGCCCCTTACGTTTTGCACTCCAGGTAGCAAGTTCCCCCCATACTGCAGTTCTGCCTTGGTTCACATCGATAACAAGAACTGCCCCTTTTTCTGCTTTATCGATTGCTTCAATGGGTTTTGCCCAGTCCCCATCAATGGTTCGCACTGTAAGCGCACTACCGACCATGTGGAACCCGGTGGTAATCGGTCGTATTCCTTCAAGGGTTCCCTGCTTGTGCATCGCATCTGAAATATTTGGAGTTGAGACAAGGAGAAAAGCTTTGTGTAATTCTTGAGTATCATATTTTTTAAAAAGATCTGTCTTAATTTTTTTCCTCTGAATCATTGCTTTTTTTATAATCTCTGTTGCCTTCGTGACGTTTTTTGCTTTGGTAATCGCACCCCCAACGATAATAATGCGTGCCCCGATCTGGATCATATCAGCCACCGTTTCACTATTAAGTCCGCCAGCAACTGCGATAGGGAGACTAGTGTGTTTCACGAGTGATGAAAGAACCTGTCGTGGTTTTTTCCCTTGCATCTGTTCATCAATGCCAATATGAATACAAAGATAATCTGCCCCAAGTTTTTCCATTTTTTGTGCTCGTTTAATAGTATCAGGGATACCAATAAGGTCGACCATGATTTTTACGCCATATTTCCGTGCGGATTTTACAGCATCAGCAATTGTACTATCATCTGATGCTGCAAGAAGACAAATCAAATCAGCGCCAGCATTGGCAGCCATTTCCGTCTCCAGGGCACCCGTGTCCATGGTTTTCATATCCGCGACAATTGTTTTTCCAGGGAACTGTTCTCGTAGGTTTCGAATAACGTCCATACCTTCGCTTTTTATAAGAGGCGTTCCCGCCTCAAGCCAGTCTGCTCCGCCCTTCACTGCTTCATGGGCGATAGCAAGTGCCCTATCTCTATTTAGAAGGTCTAATGCCACCTGTAAAACCGGTTTCATTAAAAAGGTGAATAACCAGGTGTTATTTAAAAAGTGATGTATCGAAGCTAATCATAATGTTTCATCTGATTTGCTTAGTGTTTGGTTTTTCCCAAACGTATTCTGACTGTATATAAACAACTAAGAACATAAACACATATGAGGTAATTTCCATGAATAGAGAAACAAAACAGTTCATAGCATTACTTATTATTGTTTCGACAGTTTTTGTTCTAGCGAAGATCTATCTACAAGTTTAATCCTTTTTTTAAAAAAAATTATATATACTTCATAGTAATAAGATATATGGGGATATATCCTATGAAAAATACTTCTTGGCCTTGTCATACACAAGTGCTTACGATTACCTTCAGTTTCATTCTTTTTTTTCTCGTTTCTATTTCTAGTGCACTTCAAACCTCATTATTTACTACGATTTCGTCTGAAGAATACAAGTATCACACCTATCAAGATCTTACCAATGAATTACATGGTCTTCAAGCAAATCATTCTGAGATTATGTCACTAACCTCTCTAGGAAAAACGTACGAGGGAAGAGAGGTATGGATGGTGAAGTTGTCTGACAACGTCAATCAGGTGGAGGAAGAGCCTGGTGTTCTGTTCATGGGGGCACATCATGGGAATGAAAAACCAAGCTATGAGGTATGTTTGTTTTTTATCCGCTACATGGTTGAACAATATGAAAATAACAGTTTACCCGAGGTACGAGAAGCACTAGAAAGTACGCAGATTTATGTTATCCCGATGGTCAATCCCGATGGTGTCGAAAAAAATACTCGGAAAAATTGTGCGCCGAACCATGGATCATTTGGACTTAAACCAATAGTTACATCCTATGGGGTGAATTTAAATCGTAATTATGATGATCCCTGGTTTCTTGCGTATCTCTTTCCGATACGATATAATCTTCCATTCATTCTTGCTGATTCAAGCTTTAATTATCGCGGTCCCTATCCATTCTCAGAAAATGAGACTATAGCAGTGAAAAATTTTGTTTTGAACCATGCTATCTCAATTTCAATCTCATATCATTCGTATGGTGAGTTCATCGTGTATCCCTGGATGCATACTTCGAAAAAAACACCGGACGAACTACTGTTTCGCTCGATTGGTGAAAATATCACGTTGATTAACGATTATTATCTGTTTGTCAAAAAGGATCGTCTCATCCCGTTGTATGGTGGGACACTTGGTAGTTCAGAAAACTGGTTGTATCGTGTAAAGGGGATTATTTCATTTACTATTGAATTATGTAAAGAACGAGCACCAACCAACTCTGATGTAATATTTAATCTCTGTATGACACATATAAAAGTACATCTGTATATCTGTCAGCGGGCACAGACGATCGAATCGGAGAAAGCAATTCTTCACTCGGCATAATCTTTTTTGAATTTTTAAAAAACTATAAAAAAGTCAATAGTATATGTCCTGCTTGAGACAAGTTTTTAATGGTAATAGTGAGAGAATGGGGTCGTTAGTGAGGTGGTGAGGAGATGTGTTATTAAAAGACTATTGCCCCCATTCTCTACTAATATATATTAAAGATACATGTATATAAGTTTTATTATATATTTATTCGTGACTTTTTTAAAAAATACATATAGAAAAATGAAAATGGTACAGTAGATGATTTTAGATCTGATGTTTCCTGTTGCGTCATTATTTTTTTTGGAATCCACACCCTTCTTCCCTGCCATTATATTTTGTAGATTGCCTCGAAATCAAATATATTGTCATCGTGTAAATTGAAAAGGCAATTATCCTAAAGATGTTACTGCCTTTAAGCTTCAATTCCACCTGTGATTAGTTATACTGTTGATCCAAAGGAAAAAATCCAGGGAATCATCAAAGATTTGGACAAAACGTTTGATAGGAATTGTAGTTCGGTCAAAGCAACAAGCAAAGCAGCCATTGAAAGACAGATCAGTAAAAGAGAGGTAGGTTTTGCTACCGGGAAGGCTTTCAATGAAAACCTCTGTATGTATACTATCTTTTTATTCTGTCGTTGTTATTATTTTTTTTGTACGATTCAATTCCATTTCTGCCAATACTGGTGATCCGTTGTTGGAGGGTGTTCGCCTTTTTTGTAGAAGCCACCCCAGACATTTAGCCTATTTCGTTCATCAGCAGCGATCTTGTCCTCTAGCATCTTAAGCATTTTTTTATCAGTAAAACCTAATTGTTTCATTTTCTGTGGAGTTGGAATTCCATTCGGCGTCCAACCTCTACGATAATAGACTGCATCAGTGAGTTTTTCATACTGATCCCGACGATATTCATATAGAATTCTGAGTTTGTCAGGCACCGTCATTTTCTCTACGTCCTTTTCCGATTTCCCTAATTTTTCGACAAGTTGCTTGTCGTACCTTTCCTTCCTTGAAATATACTCCATTTCAGTAACTGGTCCCATCGCACGAAATGGGATCCAGTCATCCTTTCGCTGTCCACGTCCCATCCACACGTTCATCGCACGCTGCCAGTTATAACATCGCTCACTTTGCAAAATAAGGTCTTCTTTTGTGATATTCCACCCAGTCATCGCGTTCTGATATTCAACATAGTTTTGTACATGCTCAGGAACCTTCGAAGGTTCAGATGTTTCTGCGTTGTTCGCTGGTTCGATATCATTCCAAGGAAGCTTACAAAGTCCATTTAGACCAAACCAGGTTCGCCAGATAGGATAATAATGCAATGCTTCTGCTTTCATCTGAAACGTTGGGATTGTATTATTCACCATATCCATGAAAATCAACCATGCTTCATCATGCTGTGGTCCCTTTAATGTCAGTCCATATCCTCCTTGCATTGCCAAAGATTCTTTTGTGACATATTCAGAAAACTCCAAGCCTTTGCTTTCCATACCAGAGTCTTCAATTATCTGTTTTTCACCCCAGCCGTTCTGGTAAATCCAATCTTTCATCCGTCTGACACCTTTAGCCGCAACCTTGACAAACGTACTACAATCCCCTTGTGCAATCCAATGAAGCAACTGAAGGACTGCTTCTGCGTTCCCAAAGCAAAGCTCTAAACCATCACAGCGCTCCTTATTTAAAATACCATATTCGTACATCTCCATGTAAAATGCAATAGCTGTTCCTGCTGAGATCGTATCAATCCCATAGGTATCGCAGTAGAAATTGAACTCAAGCACCCATAACGGTTCCCAGAGACTCATGTTAGAGCAGGCGCCAATGGTTTCGTACTCTGGTCCATCGACGGTTACCTTCTCCCCCTTGTATGGTCCGGTCATCACTGTGTAGCCATCAACGGTCTTTGCACACGCAAGTGTGCATCCATGCCAACATCCATCTGGGATAATTTTTGTAAATAGTTCATAGAACTTTTGTGAGTAAATCTTAGAAGCTTTTGGAAAACTCCCAAAACGATAATTCTCTGTTGGTAACAAGTCATATGCATCCATTATTTCGACAAGATGCCCAGTACCGACTGCACGCATGTTACATTGATATCTATCAAGGTTTCGGATTTCCCTATGCAATTTTGTGCCGACTTGCACAAGGCTCACAGGATCAGCAGGATGGTTGGAGATACCGTCGAAGTGTTCTATTTTTACGACAAGTGCCTTGATGTTCTTATCTCGTAAAATTGTTCCAAGACCACCTCGACCCGCTTGTTTAATCCGGGGAATTTTACGTCGGATATCATAAAACGAGAAATTTAAACATCCCCAATAGCTATTCTCTGCGGCAAGTCCGGAAGACACTACTGAGACCTTCTGTCTGGATTTATTGGTATTTTCTGAGGCGTACATTTGAGTAAGCTGTTCACTAAGAAGATGCGTGTTCGTTTCTTCAAGTGGTGCAGTTTCAATCGTAATAGTTCCTTTTTCACCATCGATGATAATCACAACGTCTTCTTTTGCCTTCCCCTGGATCTCCAATGCGTCGAAACCAGCGAATTTAAGATATGGGCCAAAGAATCCACCGACATTACAATCACAGACAATGTTGGTAGAAGGTGAGACGCTCAAACAAAGTGATTTTCCTGATCCCGCATATTGAGTTGTTCCACAGAGTGGACCAGTGGTGATCAACAGCTCGTTTTCTTCACTGTTCCATCGTGTCGTTGGTTTAATAGAGTCCCAGAGGAGTTTTAATCCAAATCCCCTACCGCCCGTAAACTTCTTTTTCATCTCATCAGTAACAGGTTTTTCTTTAATGACTCCCGTGCTGAGATTCACATACAGGGTTCGATTCGCATACCCTTTGATTACATCACTTTTTTTATACGAAAAGTTTTTCAGTACTTTATGAGCTAACTGCATCTTCTTCAAATCCCAGGTGTGGTGTGTGTTTCCGGTTTTGTACTCCTCAATTACTATCTGTCCTTCGACCATATTATCCCCCTAGTTTATGATATACAACTTGTTTGATATTCGCAATTTTTACCTCGACGAGCTCCAATGCTTTCTCAGGGCATGCCCGTACACAAGCCCCGCAAGAGATACATTTGAACGGCTCTATTCGAATATCTGCTTTTCGCATTGCCCCGATCGGGCAGAACCCAACACAGGCTTGGCAGCCTATGCAGGTATCTTTATCAAGCCATACGACACCATTTTTCCGGCGTGTCAATGCGCCAACCGGACACATATCAAGACACAGACCGCGTTGGTCACAGACATGCATCGTATAACCCTTTTCTAATTTGTGAATACGTATCGCTGATTTCTCACCACCATCGTTTGTTTTAAAGTGCACCTGGGAACATGCTTTTTCACATTCAAGACATCCTTTGCATTTCTCTGGATGGAATTTCAAGATTTTAACATTTGTTGCATAATCCATTCGTAATACCTTTTATATGCCTAGGATGAAAATAGTATTGACAATTACAAACATCCAGCAGAACATGGAGGTCCCGATGGTAACTGGATAATAGAGAGGGTCCTGTAGGGCGATATTAAGTTTTTTCAAGGAAAATACTATTGGTACCGTAGCAACTCCAAGGAGTGCCGCTAATAGTCCACAAGCAAGAATTTGCGGGATGAACACAATAAGGTTTTCTAGGTAAAACCCCGCGGAGGAAAACACAGGAGTAAGGATTTGGGTGATAATATATCCACCAATGTAGATAAGGTAGGTGGAAGTGATACCAAGACTTGCTTGAATGGTTATAGTTTGTGTTTTTTTAAGATCAAGCGAAAAACCAGTCCAGATAAGGTCAAAGAGAAGTCCTTCTGCCATGATTGCAATCGCAGAGCAGATGAAACAACCACCAAAAGGATTGAAGAATCGCAGTGCTCCTGCCACTAACCCTATCCCCGTCTGCATCCCCGGTTGTTTAAAAGAACTTCTACTTAATGTCATCAGACCAATAGCAAAAATCCCGGTCATAATAGCACCAGCTGGGAGATTAACATCACGGAGCAATGATCCAATGATGCATTCAGCAAAACCCCAAAGAGAGCCAAAAACAATGATACCTGCAATGAATTTCCTATTCATCATATGTTACTTCACCTCGATTTCAACAATATTTTTTACATTAAATGCTTTTGGTAAATCTAAAAAGATCGATTCACGACCTTTTGTTAGCAAACCATTTTTCATGTTTTCCCAAGTTACGGTCTTCTCGTATCCGTCAACACCTTTCAGGATGTATATATGCTGTTCAGGGTGAGAAACCCCGGTTTTAACCATAAGATCATCTAATGCGATACCCATAGAGTTAGAATCGTTCAACAGTCGAGGTTTCGTAAAAGAAAACAGTTGATTGATGGTGTAGTATTGCTTGTTTACCAATAGCGTATCTGTCGTTGCTTGTGAGGCGTACACATAAAGCGAGGATGTACAAGCAATAAACAGTATGAGCAGTGCGAATATTGGGAGTAATTGATCCTTCCTCATAGGCGTCGATGAGATGCATGTAAAGATAGATATTTAATCATTATGGGACTATTTAATTTTGATATGAAAAAAAGGTTGATATGCTTGTATCTAGGTCGCTTTTATGAATAATGACGTGTCATTAGCAAACCTCTCTCCCGTATTTTTCTCGCATATTTTCTGAGCAGTAATTCATCCTTAGGACGCCATTGGATCTGCTCAAGCATGGCATACGCGATTTCCGCGTTGATATTCTCCAGGTTCCATTTCACTGTTTTTCTATAGGTGTCAAGAAAATGTTGACAAAGCTGAAATTTTTCATCGGTAAACATTGGGTCTGTAGTTAGTAAAGATACACTAAGGGTTGCGACATCCTCAGCTGGTTTGCCGATGCGTGATTCCTCAAAATCAACTCCCCAAATTTGATTCTTACTGAGAATAAAATTTCTCAGAGTCGCATCCCCACGGATGCGAAATTCATTCTCTGTTCTAAAAAACGTATGAAACTGTACAAACCACTCTGACAGCTGGCAGACAACCTTTTGTTTTTCATCTAAACGAATACCGGGATCATTAATGATATCACAGATATTTTTTCCGATGATATAGCTCATAACTAATACATTATTCTCTGTATCCTTCTCCAAGGGAGATGGCATAGGAACATCGGAATACCCTTTCCGTAGTATACTATATTCGATATCCATGTTTTGACGTAGCCCAGGGACAAACCATTTCAGAACACGAGGATGGCCTTCGGATAGAACATATGCAACCGTGTTTTTTTTGCTCTCAAACTTTTTCTGAAGCAACACGGTTTTGTATCTTTCAGTATTATTAATAAGCTCTTGTATGTCTTGCATCTTTCAAAAAAGAGAATATCAAAGAACAAGAAATAACTTACGATGATGATTCAATAGTTTTTCAAGATCGGATACTTTTCAGGTTATTCAGTGATTATTCGAATAGAAGTGATCTTTTTCCACCAGAGAGATGCTTTCGTTATAGATCCTTGTTGGTCGACAAAAACGATTTTAAGCTTTCCATCATTAGATTCATTTAATAAATTTCCCTCGTATTGATAAGCAAGCATCATGGTCATATTCCCTTTTCCTATTGGGTTTGGGTTTGATGCATTATCCTGATCATAGATATTGGTGATTCCCTGGATCGTCGAGTAATTATACATCTGAGTTTCCCCATCCTCTGAGGTGACGATAAGGCTATAAAGATTTGGAATTGGTTGCATTGTCTCTATAAGTGCACTAATATTAACACCTGTGTAGTTTCCAACACCTTTGATAAACCCTGCTTCCGTTCGATATCCCCCTCTCGCAGTATAGGTTTCTAGCCCAACAAGATTTGCAAAGCTGAAATTCCTTTGATTTACATCGTAAATAAGTGTAACGATTGTAGAGGCCGTTTTTTTAGCGGTTCCATCATCTGTTGGAATATCTGTTTGTTTGGGTATATTAACGCATACAAAGACAGCTATGGAACAGATGATCGCAATTGCAACTGTTACGCTGATAATTTTGTTTACTTTGCTTTTCATAAGCAACCGTTACCAAGATATACTTATTAAATATTTTCTACACCATCGGCACTTTTCATTGTTCTTGCGGTAAGATAAATCCCCAAGAGGATGATGCCACCTCCCACAATAGTGTATATGGAGGGCTCTTGATGAATCCATGGGATTGCATATGCGAGTAGGGAAGATCCAATCGGTTCTCCAAGAAGTGCCACTGACATGACTGATGCACGGATATACCCTAAAGACCAGTTGTAGAGGGTATGACCAAAGATACCGGAGATTATCGCCATAAACAGTATGATTGTATAATCTGATATAGAAAGATTGTATACCGGGGCACTGAGAGCAAGACATATGATAAATAAACTAATCGTACCAACAGAATAGACGATAAAAGCATATGTTAAAGTCGAAATTTTTCTTCTAAGCATCCGTCCACCTAAAATATACAGACCTGCAGCTATTCCTCCAAGTAATGCTAAGATATTGCCTTCAAGACTATCAAGACCAAGAGTAACAAATCCGTAATTCCCAAAAACCAATACTCCGACACCGGCAAGTGAGATGGTGATACCAAAGGCATTTACGACAGAGAGTTTTTCTTTCAAGAAGAAAAACGAGACCGGTGCGACAAGAATAGGATGTGCGGTGACAAGAATCACAGAGCTTGCAACCGAGGTCATTTTTAGTGAAGTAATCCAAAGTGAAAAATGTGCTGCGAGAACCACACCTATGAGAATCATAATAAGCACGGTTTTTTTTGGTAATAATCGAATTTCATCTCGTGTTTTATTCCTCACGAGTAGAAGTGGGACGAGAAGAAGGGTTGTAAATAACAGTCGATAGAATGCGATGCTTAACGGAGGAGCCTCACAGGAGAGGATAAAGATGGATGCGAAGGATACCGCAATGATAGAAACAACGAGACCAAGGGCATGTTTTTTCATCCCGTGAGGTAACTATTTGCCCTGCTATTTCGTTTTCTCTTAGTTATACCGTTGTTGCGAACGGCTTTTGATACTTCGCTAGCAGAATCAATGTAAACAGAAAAGACAATATCCCAAGAAGTGCAAATGGCATAGAGATTCCGAAAAGATCAGAAAGTACACCGCTAAGGAATAGAAGAATAGTTCCTCCTCCTGTCTGAAACATGAACGTCAAGCCAAACGTCCAACCTTCTACCGATTCGTGTGTCACCTCTGAAACAAACGACATTAAGGCAGGGTATGTCATAAAAACCGCGATACCAAGCAAGATCATTACCCCAATTAAAAGAATGATATTGGTGAAAATAGCAAGTAACAGACTAAGAATTCCAATAATAAGATAGGATAACAGTAGGAGTTTTTTACGATGAATGTAGGATTGTATTCGTCCATATGAAAGCGAGGTGATGCTCCCAATTCCCGCCCAAATAGCAACTAAGAAACCGATGATAGGTAATGACAATGGTGTGCGCTCTGTGAGCAGCAAGGGGAAATAGGTGATGATGACGCCCCATGATGCACCACTGATGATAAATGCGGGTATGAGAAGCCGGATTCCTTTCATCCGTTTGAACGCATCAGAAGCCATCTCTCGTGGTGTATGTTTCTTTGGTTCTTTGGTAACAATGACAAGTTCTGTATTCAACTGATTCGTAAGCGCAAAACTTACAACAAGACCAATGATGCAGATACATGCCCAGGCATATAGTGGTATTTTCCAATTAGTCAGTTGCGTGATACTAAGTGTAGTAAGGCTAGCAAGAAACACTCCGAAGTCTGATAACCCACTTTGAATACCCATCGCCCAATCTAATTTATTTTTTTTGTAGATTCGTGAAATCCATCCGATACCGATTGGATGGAAAAAGGAGGTAGCAAACCTAATAAAAAAGATAAATAAAAGAAGCGTGAGAAATCCACTGCTGAAACTGAGAATTACTAATGAGAGACTCGTCATTAATAAACCTATGAGAAGAAAAGAATTAACGTTCTTACCATCAGTAATTTTCCCCAATATCAGTTGAGCAACGAGTGTGACGAACAGACCACCGCCGGTAATGATACCGACTTGTGTATAATTTAACTCAAACAGTACTTTGAAAATTGGAAAGAGGATAGAGACGACCGCAACCGATGCATCGTTGATGGCATGGATAAGACTGACCGCTGAGAGAATCTTTCCCTGTTGTGACATTGTTTGGGAAGCCGATAAAGAATCTTTAGTTATATTTTTTGCTATGATTCCGAAGGGTAAAACATAAACAGTCCTAAGACTTATCGATGTCCATGTCGACACCAACAGTTTTTGGGATCTATGGCGATTCAGATGCAGGAAAAACGTCTCTGCTTGTTGACCTTGTTTCGCAGTTTTCAAAAAAAGGGTATTTGATCGCGACCGTCAAACAAACAAAGAAAAATATTTCAATGGATACGAAAAATAAAGATACATGGCGACATCATAATGCTGGGGCAAGTCTTGTTGTGTTCTCTTCGCTTTGCGAGACTGATTTTCTTCTTCATAATAATATGAGTATTGGTGAAGTCCTACGAAGAATCTCTAAGTATGGAGACTATGATCTTATCCTTATTGAAGGAGCTAATAACCCAACAATACCAAAGATACAGGTTGGTAAAGGAAAGAAGCGAAGTAATACTGTTGCCTCCTACATAGGTAATTTTAAAGAAATAGTCACTCTAATTAACAAGGAATTAAAGAATAACTCCCAATTACCTCAGTTGTTGATTACTGTTAATGGTAAAGTTGTGCCGCTTACAGAGTTTCCACGTCAAATAATCATTCATATACTACTGGGAATGCTTTCTTCTTTGAAAGGTGTTAAGAATATCAATGAGGTTACTATTCATTTTAAACAATAACAAAAAAAATTCTACCCTAGTCATTCTCATTCATATTCTTTCTCGTTTATTCAAGAGAAATCAGGTTAAGTCTTTATACTCTCCTTGTATTTCGTCTTTTTATGAGACCAAAGACACCTGCGCTCACCGTTGATGGTGTCCTCTTTGAAAATCAGTCGGTCCTTCTTGTGCAGCGGAAATACAATCCGTTTCAAGGAACTTGGGCGTTACCAGGAGGGTTTGTAGAGTATGGTGAGAAGACCGAGCATGCAGTGATCCGGGAAGTCCTTGAGGAAACCTCTTTGAACACAAAAATTCGAATGTTGCTTGGTGTGTATTCGGATCCACATCGTGATCCTCGCGGACATACTGTTACCGTTGTTTATGTACTTGATCGAGTTGGAGGAGAACTTCATGCAGGTGATGATGCAGGTAGTGCAAGGTTTTTTAAGATGAGTAAGTTACCGACATTAGCATTTGATCATTCTTTAATTGTAAAGGATGCATTTCAGAGGGTTATTCATGGAGTTTTGTCCAAAATGTAAGGTCTTGATGTTTCCTAAGGGAGATAGTTTTGTATGTAACAGTTGTGGTGCTGTTAAAAAGAAAAAGGGAAAATCTGTAGTTGTGGAAAAACAGAAGAAGAAAGAAACAGTGGTTCTTGAAAAGAAGGTAGACATTCTCCCAAAGACACGGATTGAGTGTCCGAAATGCGGTAATAAAGAGGCATATTGGATTTTACGGCAGACTCGTGCAAGTGATGAACCAGAGACGAAGATTTTTACATGTACGAAATGCGAATATCGTTGGAGACAATATTAAATGTAATGTAATTATTAGATATAATTTACTCTCGCTTTTTGTAATTAAAAATATAAAAAGTATATTAACAATTGTTAATTTCATATTGGTCAATGAAACAGACCGTTGATTTTTCTAAAATCCATCGAAATCTTATCGAAACCTTCGAGTAAGTCAAAAAAGCAGTAAAAAAATGACAAGTTCTCACGCAGCGGTCTAATGCTGGGGTTACAAGAAATGGGAGCATCACTTGATGGATTCATCGACGCATATTACCTGGTTGCCTCCCACATCGTTATCGTTAACAAAACACCGCTTTGACGCATTGTTGAAACGGATAAGACATTATTCTAGCCATACGTCTTTCATATCCTTCTGCATGATTACATCCATTCATTAGGATTTCTTGATGAAGAGACTAGGATTAGGAAAATTTATGAGATTAGCAAAAAAGAATTCGGAGAGCACCATATCATTACCCAATTATCTATAAATATACGAAAATATTACCTAATCTTGTCTACCCAATTTATGGTTGGATTTCCCAAAAAGAGACGCCACGTATCGAACTTGTTCAGGATTTTGACGCTTCAAGCATACATCCTTACATCACCTAAAAAATAGGAGCAATTGTTATTTATGAACTAGAAAATAAAAAACAGAAAATTATATAAATATATCAAATTAATACGAATATTACTAAGCGATTTAATAGAGGTATGATATGTATAAAAAAACAATCCTTGTAGGAACAATGATCCTTCTGTTACTTGGGGTCACCGTATTACCCGTTTCCGCACTGATGACATCAACAGAAGCTATCAAATACCAAGAAACCACAACCATCGAGAGATTTATGGATGATGCCGAACATATCGCTTCGGAATCGCAAACATTTGGTGATTTTATCCAAAGAGTTAGAGATCTTAGCCTTACAAAAGATTACGGTAGTTATCCTGTTATACGTGAACTTTTTACAAAAATACTTCAAGTGATATTTCAGAATCAAGGTATAGGTATTGCAGGGATAAATCTCTTTGATTTACTTGGTTCATCATCTTCAAGACTTAGTGCAAACTACTTTGTAATTAGTTATGGGGCATATCATCGATTATCTCCACGAAAAGAGAATTCTATCAATTTCTTCCGAGAAGGATTCCCACTGTGGCGATATTCAGATACGGCAAGACTCCTAAAAGGGAGAACACTTATTTTTGCGAGACAACCCTTCGGCATACATCAGAAGATGACCGGACCACAAATTGGTATTATGAGAGGTTTTCGAGGAATCTACATTGATCTTGAGAGCAAATTAACAGGAAATTCTTATGTGTTCTTTTTAGGCGGTGTACGGCGTATTCGCGCTTTTGATCTAACGCCTTTCTCTAAATAATTTGTTAATATTATTTTCCTCTTTTTTCTAGTATTGTATAGAGTTTAAACCTTTGTATCATTATATGTTTTCAGGGTTGGAAATTCGACAATTGCCTTACGTAATGTAGAAAATTATATAAATCAATAAGATAATATACTTTTATAAATAAATATTCGATTTCGAAAACGAGGGTAAAAACATGACAAAAATGAAGGGAATATGTGCAATAGGTGTGATTCTTCTTTTCCTGGGTATAACATTAACCCCAGTAACAGCTCAAAACGCCATAGAAGATCAAATAGACGTAAACACCATCGGTGATATGCTTTCTTTAAGACTAACCGAAAAAGACATCACCTCCATGGGAAGATTCTTGCCTGCACTAATGGAAGACATGGCTTCAGCGACATCTTATTCAAATCTTATTGATATCATCCAAAATTACGTAGCCGAGAACGGCAGACATCCTATGCTTACGCTGCTTCTCTCATTTCTCATTAAACTAATTGATTTCAACTTCAAAATTAATCAAATCCGACCTGTGAGAAAAAACGTCTTTATCATGAGCTGGGGTTTTACAAACAAA
>LSSI01000083.1 GCA_001595945.1 Thermoplasmatales archaeon SM1-50 | reverse complement strand
TAATACCACGGAAAAAAATTTCTTCTAAGAGACCTGCTTCAAAACTGATAATGGCAAAAGTGCCTATGAGAGGCAGCCAGCATTTTGGGAGTAGGGCAATCATGCTCTTCTCTGTGCTATCTGTCTCAGTGGGCTTAGAAGAGAAGCGTTTTGATAACAACTGCCATACGATGTATATATTGCCAGTTCAATGAAGAACCTGATAGCCCCACGACTTTGATTAATGAAACACGAATACTCAAAGCAACTGTGATGACAATAGCTACTGCAATGAGCATTTTAATAGTAGAAAAGAGAAGCATCTGATAGATAGAATATTTTTTGTCTGATTGGATTGCCTTCTTTTTTGGGTCAAGGAAGACAGAGATAAAGAAAAGTACTGCGTATGCTACCAGAATAGCGATTGTCATCTCGAGCATAAGCTTATTCACGAAGGACTGGAGATACACTGGCGCTGGAAACAACACGCAAAGCTGAAGATACGCCATCGCTGCAGGCATGGGGACCTGGAGACACGACGAACTGATGATACGCTACCGCTGCATACACGGAGACCTGAAGACACATCTGCCACATGTCTTAGCGGACTGGAGACACGCCTGCGGCTGGAGACGGGGAGAAAGGGTGTATCGGTGAGTGGGAGATAGGGAGTAACGGAGAATCTGTGAGTATGCACTAGGCACTAAGCAGCAGGCGTTTAGCTTCTTGCGTTAGGCGTCATGCGTTAAGCATATGGCGTAGAGCATCAAGCGTAATGCGTGTCGCATTCAGCGTTGGGCGTCAAGCGTAACGCGTTCAGCGCCCTCTACCCTTTGCCCTTAACCCTGTCCTTTTTCCAGCTCTTTTGCATAAGATACTAAGAAGCGTCCGAGGCGCTTGTACCCTGCCTTGAGATACCACTTCCTGACCCAGGCTGCAGCCAACTTTCTGGTTTCTCCAGGAAGGGTCATAAAATCTTGCTGCGCTTCCTTTGCAGCCTCGTCCATTCCTCTTAGAATTTCTTCTTGTGTTTTTTTATCAACCATTTTTCCACTCCTTTCACAAGGGGGACACCCCTAAGAGGGGCACTGCCCCCCTTATTTCCATTAAGTTTTCGTCGAAACCAAAAAGCTTAATGGAGGCCACGAATCCCCCCGATTGGCGATCACCAACATTGCCATGGCGACCGCGCATCGTGTTCGGATCCAAACTGCTATCAAAAAAACCATACACATCAGTCATTTATCATAAAATAGGCAACCCATGAAGACTTTTGTGAACACCTTTTCTTAATCCTTCCGATTTTGCTCAAATCTCTGATTTGATAACAAAATCGAGAATCTTCCGTAAACGAGAATTCTCGTCGTAGACGGAACTCGTAAATATAGTTTCATCAAAGAATGAAACAATTTACGGACCCGACCCGGCGATCACAAACGCTTATTCTCACTCCAAACGCCGTGTTAGGGTCATGTCAGTCCTCATTATATCATCCCACATTGTGCTACGTTGGGCTCCGCCCAACCGATTTGATGCAATCAGCACAAGGCGCTCATCGATTACTCCGTGAATGCTCACGAGAGCAGGCAGCGAAAAAACATAAGATTACAGAGATGATTTTAGTACATCTCTGTAAGTTCACAACTTACATATTATATACTAACTTAGGTATAATGCAAGAGTTACTAATAGAGTTAAGTATGCTATCTACTAAGAACGAGCTTTATGAAATGCGTATCTCTGTGTGTTGATAATCTGCAGAGGTAAATGCCTGAAGACACAGGCTCTCCCTCCTTATCTAAACCATCCCACAACACAATGTGTGCGCCGGATTCCTGTATTTGAGAGACAAGCTTACGCACTAAACAACCTTGAACTCCATAGATGGTGAGCTCAACGTACGACTGTTGAGATAGTACATAGTGAATTTCTGTCTTGTTTCTTGTTGGATTCGGCTGTGCACGAAAGATTATATTTTGCGAAAGCTGTCTCTTTACCTCCTCCTTCCCTATATCGAGTCCCCGACGGTACATGCCCTTACCGTCTGTGCCCGCAAATAGATACGCGGCGTTCATGCCCAAACTGGTAATCTCAAGTGTATCAAATCCCTCATTCATTGCTGTCCAGCCACCACCACCTGTGGTACTTACGAATACACCATGGCACGTGCCGGCATATACTGTGTCAGGATGGTTATGATGTACGAGCAGTGCATTCACATCACTACACCCTGTGTTAGACCACGTTTTGCCACTATCGGCTGACTTGAATACACCGTCCGGTGTGCCAGCGAATACAGCTGTTGGATTCTGAGGAGCTATCGCGAGGGCATACACACTGCCACTCAAGCCGACAGAGACATCTGACCAATTTACGCCACCGTCAGTAGTCCTATACACTCCAGGAACACCTCCGGCATACACGATATCGGAATTCGTTGGGTCAATTGCTAAAGCACAGGTGAATCCATCTGTTGCGAGATTATGCCGCATCCAATCTGTACCACTATCTGTCGTCTTAGAAACACTCATCAAATCATCGATACCAGTTCGGTAATTACCGCCACTCCAGTAGACCGAGCTGTTATTTGGATCGGCAGCGAGTGTTCCACCGTCTCTATAATAGTTGTCGATCTCTGACCAGACGGACCCGCCGTCAGTGCTCTTAAAGCACTCAGCGTTGTCTCAACCTTCACCCTCAAGGACTAGAACGGCATCAGGATCTGCACTGCTGACCGCAACTGCGCAGATATCTCCACAACTGAGTGGTACGGCGTGTGCATACCATTCTGAACCACTGTTGGTTGTCTTATACAACCACACATCAGCAGCAGACCATGGACCTTCTATGCCGACAGCATAAATTGTGGACGTTGATGATGGTGCAACATCAAAGTCAGGAATATGAGCCAGGTTGATGCCATAACTGGACTGAAGCCAATTATCAGCACCATTAATTGTCTTGTAGAAACCTAAATTATTCGCCGCATAGACTGTCGTTGCCTGGGTCTGTTTTACCGCCAAGCCTTTAATCGACTTCCCCGAAATTCCTGTACCAGTCTCAATCCATGATTCACCTGCATCTGTAGTTTTGTATACTGTAGCAATTCCTCCGGCATACGCGATATTTGGTTCTGCAGCAGAAGTCGAAAGCGCATGGATGTCACTGTATGTACACATCTGAACCCAGGAATCGCCACTATCAGTAGAACGATATATGCCGCTTGAGCTGGTGCCTGCATAGATGATTGTGGTGCTCGTGGGATGGATTGCTAATGAATAAATAATGGCACCTGCTGGTAATCCAGTTGAAACCTCGGTGAAGGTTTTACCACCGTCCGTGGATTTAAATACGCTTGGGTAACTTCCAGGATTTGTGTAGCATCCGCCAACATATATATATTCGGGATTAGAGGGATCCAATACAAGACAATATGCATAGCCGCTGTAGGTATTAAGAGGAAATGTTGTCCAATTTACACCACCATCAATACTCTTAAGAAAGCCCATAACGAATCTACCAACTTGACTCTCCCACACCTGTCCCGATGCGAAAACAACGGACGGCGAAGTTGGATGGACACTTATGGAATAAAAATTGCAGTCCATGACTGGATACGTAGTCCATGTGAAACCGCCGTCAGTCGATTTGTAGGCAGCGTTGTATGCACCTCCATACACAATATCTGGGTTGGTTGGGTCAATTGCCAGACAATAAGTTGTAAGTGAACTCGTAGCATTCCATGTCTCACCACCATCTATCGATTTGAAAATCTTTGCCGGGCTTGGACTGTAGGTCGCACAATAAATGGTATTATCATCAGATGGTGCTACTGCCATAGTTTCTATGTTTCCACGATAGGGTCCGATTGACTCCCAGAGAGCCGCTGGGAGATAACAGAGTGCCATAAAGATTACAACTGCTATGCTATGAATCATATGGTCATACTGGAGACATTAATCATGTCAATACTATGTCAATACCGGAGACACATTACATTGGAGACACACTTTGTTGGAGACACGCCTGCGGCTGGAGAATCGGTGAAATGGAGAAGGGGAGAAATGGTGACGGGGAGAAAGGGGGAAACGGAGAAGATGCGTATAGCGTTGTGCGTAAGGCGTAAAGCGTTAAGCATGTTGCGTGCTGCGTCATGTGCTACCGCACTTTGACCACTTTCTGTATAATATGTCCTTCGGACTCAATGAAGAATATTCCAGTTCCGATTTTGTGTGGTTCGACCATTCTGCCATTAATATCAAAGATACGATATGACTTGCCCTCAGGGAGTAGCAGGGGACCACTGATGATTGTTGCACCGTAGTCATGGACTTCTACTGGTTCTGCGGTTTCTTCCTCGATGCCGACGAGGTCGCTCTCCCACCAGGTAATATCATATGCATCGCGACCCGCTCCTAACACATCTATATCAGTATCACCATCAACGTCAATGGCAAAGACCGAGACTGCGCCATCGAACTCTCCAGCGATTGTGTGCTCAGTAAAGTTCTCGTCGCCATCATTTTCCCACCACGTAATATCATCAGCGTTTGAAGCCGCACCCAATATGTCGACATCAGTGTCGTTATCAACATCAATTGCATACACATACCAGGCACCCCAGAAATTATCCGCAATCGGGTGTTCAGTAAAATTCTCAATGCCGTCATTCTCCCACCAGGTAATATCTTCTCCCCAATAGGCGGCACCGACAACATCTTTGTCGCCATCGGTGTCAACATCAATGGCATATACTGCAATGGCTCCCAAAAAATTTGCTGCAATATTATGTTCGGTAAAGTTCTCGCTGCCATCGTTCTCCCACCAGGTAATATCATCGGCATCGTACGCTGCTCCCAATACATCTACATCGCCGTCATCATCCAAATCAATCGCATATACAGAATAGGCACCATCGAAGTTTGCAGCGATTGTATGTTCCGTGAAATTCTCGCTGCCATCGTTCTCCCACCAGGTAATATCATCGGCATCGTACGCTGCTCCCAATACATCTACATCGCCGTCATCATCTAGATCAGTTGCATAGACTGAAACAGCCCACAAATAGTTAGCGGCAATGGTATGCTCCGTGAAATTCTCACTTCCATCATTCTCCCACCAGGTAATATCGTCTGCACCATTCGCCGCACCCAAAACATCTATATCACCATCATCATCCAAATCAATCGCGTAGACACACACGGCACCTTCAAAATTAGCGGCAATGGTGTGCTCAGTAAAATTCTCGTTGCCGTCGTTCTCCCACCACGTGATGTCGTCTGCCAAATTTGCTGCACCCAAGACATCCATATCGCCGTCGTCATCCAAATCAATCGCATACACAGAGTGGGCACGATCATAATTGGCTGCTATAGTATGTTCAGTCCAGTTGATTTGAGCAAACAAAACTGCTGGGAGAAATGCTACGGTTAAGATAAGAAACAAATAATTCTTGACCCCTACTTTCATGCATCACCCCCTAACCAATCGGTTTCGTTGTACGGTTTGGAAAAGCGACAAATTACGATTAATCGCAACCGTAGCGCTTTTCGCAGCCGTTCAACGCCTAACATTTTATCAATTCCTGAATCATGCGATGAACATTTATCATGCTGGTTGTGGTAGAGTCACCTGTGCTGACTCGGTCTGTTCTAACAATTTCCTGTAGACGACGGCATAAGCAATCAAAGTCGTTGGTACAGTAACAAACAGACCCACTAATAAGACGATTGCGCCGAGCCAGTTGATTAACATACATAACAAGCCGAAGCCGAGTAATTGCCATTTTACTGTCTGGGTTATCCGTGAACTTTTTCTGAGGGCTTCCACTGGATCACATCCCTGGTCAACGACAAAGTAACCGAAGAACTGAAATTTAATCAACCAGTAAATGCCAGGTATTATTAATAGAATAAAACCGGCAACTACGATTAAGCCGGTCAGGATTGAAGCACCGAGATATTTCCAGAAGAAAGGTTGGAATGAAAACAAATCATTGAATTCAGGTTTTTGACCATCTAAAAATTTCAGGGCGATTGTAATTAATCCTATTGCAATAATAATATCGGCAATCCATCCAATAATTCGGAACAGAAATGATAAACCAGGGAAGTTATCTTGCAGTGCTCCTGCAATTGCATGCGGAACTGCAGTAACGACAAAGGCAACGATCAATACGCCAACGAAGTACCAAAAATTGCCTTTCATCGTATCCCATCCAGATTTTAATGCATCACTTATTGAAAAATCTTTCTTCTCCATGACCTCTCCTTTCGCCTGACTGATTTAAGTATAGTAAATATAGGTACTTTGTCAAGAAAGCGATACTTTGTATCGTTGATTACAGAGATTTACCCCGTTAGAGAAACGGAGAATTTATTAGTAAACACTAGGCACTAAGCACCAGGCGTATAGCGTCGTGCGTAAAGCGTTAAGCGGTCTCCCGCTTCGCTGAAGGGTGGCACTCAGCAGAATGAAGAATCAACAAACCACGTAGGTTGACATAGTGTAAATCATATATATAATCCGTATTATATGAAAATCTCGGAAGGGGGGAAAATGAAAAGAAGAAAATTTCTAAAAATACTCATCATTGGCGGATCAGGGGTCATCTTAAATAAGGTCTTGGCATGTAAATCTTCTTCAGAACCGAGTGGTGAAAGGGCTCTACCGCCCCCGCAGGTAAATACTTTCTCATCTGAGATCGTTCTCAATACCCGTCTTTCTTACCATAGTGGATATAGTGGAACATTATCTGATCAGATTCTGGCAAATGTCCTCTGGGCAACAGCAAAGGCACCGCTGATCGGTGCATCTCGCATTATATATGTTGCCCTACAGGACAATGTCTATCAATACGACCCAGACACACACGAGATTTCTATCCATGAACCGGGTAATCATCTGTCAGAATCGAACCTCGCTTTCGAGGTAGGCATTGCCAGTGACCTCGCTGAGGATGCAGGGAGTGCCCTCCACTACGGCCATCTTGCCGCGACGTCTTTCTGGACAAGTACAAGCAATCAACCAACATGTTGTCCAAAGGAGTCTGCCGCACAAAATGCAAATAGCACCTGGAATCCGGCCTCAAGTATTCACTGCGTAAATTGCTATGGTCACAGAGGATCTGTGAGCGGAATTACCGACGAGATTGTAGCACAATCGTCTGATGCAAGTTTACCTAATCCTTCAACCGATGGGATAGTATTACTTGAGAATACACTAACTCATCTCAACAATGGAAATCAATTCTTAGACACCGAACTCAGCCTGAATCAAATTTCCCAAATCGTCTGGGCATCATACGGCTGCACACCCCACCTTGGCAGCTACAACAGAGCCGGCTTGACCGTGGCTTCGGCCGCTGCCAATTATTATCTAACCGGAAGGGTCTACATTGTCCGTCCCGAGGGTGTTGAGCGGTATCACAATAGACTTCCTTCTGGTCAGCTTACAACACGAGACCATCGGATCGAGCGAGTAAGCGATGGTGATCATAGACCGCAGCTCAGAGCCGCTATCCAGCGTCTTCCCGAGACGGCTCCGATCTATTATGTCTTCTGTCTTGAACAAATCGATCGGTGGGGATTGATCGAAGTTGGTTTTTGTGGGACGAGTGCATTGCTTCAGGTATCTTCGATAGACCTCCAAGGATTTCTCACAGGAGATTTTAGCACAACAGAACAGACTGCAATTATAAATGCGCTTTCTATTCCTCCGAACGATCTTCCTGTGTTAATCTTCTCGGCTGGACATGCCGATAATAGTATTAATGAAAAATCAGGGAGTGATCTGAAATATCATGAAGCAAACCCCAATCCATTTACGGATAAAACACGTATCAGATATGGTCTAAACTCTCCTACAGATGTAAAACTAACGATTTATGATGTAACTGGAAGGCACATCGAGGTTCTGGTTGATCAAAATCAATCACCAGGCAATCACTCAGTAATATGGAATGGTACTGACGCAGAAGGAAGGAAGTTACCAACAGGGTCTTACTATTACATCCTCGAAATTGGTACTAAAGAATACAAACGAAAAGTGATTAAAGCATAGAGATAGGGAGATGATACTTCGTACGGTTGGGGTGCTTTGCACGGTTATGAGCACTACGCGCGGTAGTGGTCGCTTCGCGACGGAATGATTCTGAGTTGAGGAGAGGGGGAGTAACGGAGAATCTGCGAGTAAGCACTAGGCACTAAGCAGCGATCTTTGGGATTGTAGACTGCAGATTTGAGATTGAAAATTCAAAAAATAAAGCATAAAAAGTAATACTTATAGCGTAATGCGTAAAGCGTTTAGCGTACAGCGTGAGGCGTATTTTCATTCCTGCACAAGGACCTTGTGCATTTCAGTGGTCACGGACGACATTGCAGAAAGAAAAACAGAAGAATAAACACTGCAAAGAGGAAGAGACGCAATTTATTCTTCATACAGAACCTCGGCTTCTTCTACTTCGAGATGGTATTCATAGCCACTGGATTGCCTGATACTCCCCTTGCGCAGAAAGCCTTTTAGTTGGATCTCTTTATTAAGGTAATCGTGCAGCACTTTTGGTCGAGGCTTTGATGGATCCAACATCGGGGGGATTTCAATTGGAACCCAAACCGTAACTGGAATAGTGTTACCCAGTGAGTCTTCCAGCACAATCTGCAAATCTGTAAAATAATCTTTACCTTTATTCACAAGCGTACCTGATACCATTAGCCGTGAATCAACGTACGAGTTGGGTTTTTCAATGAGGACGGTGATGCTTACCGGCTTTGCAATCCCCACGGTTGGCTCATTTGCAGATTTTTTACCTGAACACGCAAGATATAAACTTACTAGACCACACAGAGATAATATTTCCATTATTCTCATAATTCTCTCCTATTTAATTCCAGCGATCTTTGCTACACATGTCAGTCAGGGAGTTGAACGCGTGGTTCTTTCCACTGTACCAAGTATTGTTGGTATTTTCGTCTGATTTCAGGATCATCCGACTGTACTTCCATTGTTTTTATCTTCTTTTCATATGTCTTGCCGATCAATCCGACAATGAGTGTAATAACACCGAAGCTCAAGAGACTGATTATAATCTGAACTAATGGTGTTCCGCTGAAATATGCAATAACCAGGATAATAATAAAAAGGACAAACATGGCAATGTAAAAAATCGCCAGTTTCATATTGAGGTTGATTGCCTCTTTCACAGATAGAAGATCTTGTCTCGTTCGAATAACTCCGTCTGTCTTCTTACAAGCCCCATCTGATTTTCGAATCGATGCAACCTGCATACCTACTGCAATGATGACGAAAATAAGAGCGATAAAAAACATACTACATTGTACTATAATAAATAAAAAAGTCAAGCCTTCTAAAAATGGTCAGTGGGTTGGGGTGATGATGCTGGAAATATTGTTAATGGGTTGAGGTTGCGAGGCTGGAAATATAGATGCTGGGTTGGGGTTGGGATGTTAGAAACTACGTCATTAAGTCATTGAGTAATCGAGTCATTTAGTTTCACACTACGCTCTTAGCGCTTTGCTCTTGAGCCCTAAAACCGCAGGGAATAGGTGAATTTTGTGACGAAAATGTTGGTCGTCGCCTCTTCGGTATAATCATGAGCATGGTTGTATACAAGATAGAGAATGGTTCCAGGAAGAAACTCATATCCAAAAAGAAAGTTGGCGTTTAGATTCCCGAATCCTGCCAATGAGAAGGATTCTTCCGACTCAGTGTCGGCTTCAGATGCTGCCTGAGCATACAAGCGGAAAAATGCTCTGTTCGTTATCTGATACGTAATGAGTGTGTTAGAAAGCCACTGCCAGGAGTCGTCACCCCATTTGATTGCCTGGAAATAAGGAAATATTGCAATCTGCCTCGTTGGTGAGGCGAGAAAACCAAAGTGGTAACGCTTAAACGGTTGGTCATAGAGTGTGCCAAATAGATAGAATGAGGCTATTCCAGCTGCACCACCCACGTTACTCTCTATCTCAATAAATAGGGTTCTATTGGTAAACTCTAAGTCGCCGTAGCGTTCATAACTGCGCGTACCACTCATTCCGAAACGCCATTTTGAACGCGTCACAAAATTCATCCATACCTCGTTTTCAGCCAGCGCTAATCTGTCACCAATTTCCTGGTTTATATCAAAACTCGTTCCTGCATCAATCCACTGAAAGCACGCCTTATCCTGTATAAATTTGTTCCATCCATAGCCAGCGATCCCTTGTCGATTTATATCGTACGTGTTGATAAAACCCTGTTCAACCCAGAACTGTGGTCCAATGCGGCCAGCAAAAAGACCTGCACCATAAGAGCCGGTTTCACCCTCGATGCCAATGTGACCTGCCCAGCGGTCTCCTGAAACACCGGTATTGTTTGCAGCCGCAAATTGCGACGTGAGCAAAAAGCGTCCGATAACTGGAACATTCACGTCAATGCCTGCTGCCTGGCTTACTGTATCTGAACGCTGCTTATGGGTTGCGAGGGCACCGATGGTTGTAGTACCAAAGAGTTCCTGTTTCAGCCGCACCACAGAAAAATTTTCTTCGGTGTCTTTCGTCTGTACATCTAGGGCAAGGAGCTCGGTAGATTTGATTTTGCCATAGAGTTTCGCACCAGCAAGTATCTCATTCATACGGCGTGTATAAAAAAGTATATGAGGTGTGTTGAGGATGCTACCACCCTCGAGGAAGAATGGTCGTTTTTCAGGAAAGTAGAGTTCTTCGCCCTGTTCAAATGAGAGGTTAAATCTCAACGGATCAGCCTCAATATGTGCAAAATCAGGTAAGAGTGTGGCATTAAAAATAAGACTTGAGGTTACATCATACTCAAAATCAACACCAGCCTTGGGTTTCAGGGTATCTATTTCATTTGTATGTTCATAACGACCAGCTCCATATGGTAGAAAAGTAAACTTCTTCACCTTTGATGTAATGCTGAGCCCTGTTATCGTACCGTATTTCGATATCTGACACCACTGCTGCACAGGAGCCCAACTCGTGTTCTCCCAATGGGGTCGCTCAACACGCCAAAAGTTGACACCCCAGACAAGACTGTCCCTGCTCGGATAGCTCAATTCAGAAAACGGAATTGCGATTTCCATCTCCCAACCACCTTCCACAAGCTGAGATTCAGTTTCCCAATGCCCATCCCAATTGCTATCGATATGGCGTCCGTCATCGATGATTCTACCGTCAAGTTTTGCGCTATTACGATTTGACATGAAGTAGTAAGCATTGCGGCGATCACAATAGGTATCGAGTATGATTTCGAAAGAATCATCCATGTAGATATCTCCATCACGTCGCGTAACAGCAGCCTGCATAGCATCGGGCTTTGCCTCTGACATGTGAATACCAAAGTAGATTTTTTCGTGATCGTAGCAGACATACACGAATGTAGGTTGGGTCACCGGTGCGCCGGGATTAGGTTCGACCATGTAAAAATCAGTCGCTGGTGTACAGTGCTGCCAGCAAGAGTCGCTCAACAAACCATCGATGATCGGTGGTGTAGCAACACGCACTGCGCAGACCACCGGTGTGTCGGCATAGGCGTAAGGAAAGTTCAAAAGTAGAAACATAAGAATGGTTATAGAAAATGGTAGTTTTTTAATCATTTGGATTAGATCCTTTTGAGGTATTATACTGTTAAAAAGTAGTATGTCAACGCTGCACAGATTTTTGGTTGAGGTTGGGAAGTGGGAAATATGATTAATGGTTGAGGTCGGGAAGCGGGAAACATAGTCAATCGGTTGAGGTTAGGAGGCTGGAAAAAATTGCGATTGCAGATTT
>LSSI01000082.1 GCA_001595945.1 Thermoplasmatales archaeon SM1-50 | reverse complement strand
GATGTAACAGTGAAGGTAATGGGTTATGAACTCGGATCCTTTAAATCGTTTGTATTCCTGATCTTTATCTTCAATAACTATGGCTGAGATCAATGATGTAATTCTCTTCTATAATTATTCAAAGATTATAGAAGAGTATCTCCCTTTTTAATTTGTTTTCGCACCTAAAAAATCATTCAGTCTCTGTCTGTAATCCGTGTTACTGCTTGACTGCTCGTTGTATAAATTCTTGTAACATTTGTTAGGAAAATTTATTCTAAATACATTTATATAAGATAAACTTATACCGTTCTTTACCTGTAGTATCAGGGGAGGACGAAGTATTATGCGAAATAGTGTATGGATGAAAGGATTTGTTATTGGAATAATAGTATTGTTTGTTGGAGCAAGTATCCCGAATATAACTGGGGAAACTCAACAACTAAATGTTAAATCGAATATGCAGAATACAGAAATCACCTCACAGATACAGACTTCTTTGATTGCTCCTCCTGATGAAGAGTGGAGTAAAACCTTCGGAGGAACAGATGAAGACATTGGATATTCTGTTCAACAGACGACCGATGGAGGCTACATTATCACAGGTGAAACCTCATCTTATGGTGCTGGGAATGCTGATGTTTGGTTGATAAAAACTGATAAAAATGGTAATAAATTATGGAGTAGAACCTTTGGGGGAACAAGTGATGATGATGGAAGATCAGTGCAGCAGACAACTGATGGAGGATACATCATCGCAGGTACTACAGGCTCGTATGGTCCTATTGCTTGTGCTGCTTGGTTGATTAAAACCAATGCCAATGGTATTGAAGAGTGGAACAGTACTTTCGGAGAGAGTAACCCAAATCAAGGTTCTTTTGGTTATTCAGCGCAGCAGACAACTGATGGAGGATACATCATGACAGGCGGTTACCGCCTGAGTGGTATGGGTACAGGTACAATCTGGTTGATTAAAACAGATGCTAATGGCAATGAACTGTGGAATAAAACATATGTAGGGACGATAGGAGAATCCGTTCAACAGACGACCGATGGCGGGTATATCATCACAGCGATTCATTATTATTCCATGGACCCTACTGATATTATATTAATAAAGACAGATACTAATGGTAATGCGCAATGGATTAAGACTTTATTACCGCTCCACGGATATTGTGGTTCAGGTCAACAGACCACAGATGGAGGATACATTATCGTAGGGACACAACGTTATCCAATATTTGATATGTGGTTGATGAAAACCGATGCCAATGGTGATGAACAGTGGAATAAAACATTTGGAGGATTCTATAATGAGTTTGGAAATTCAATTCAACAGACAGCCGATGAATGTTTTATCATCACAGGAGATACATACTCTTATGGTGCTGGTGGATTTGATGTTTGGTTACTAAAAACTGATGTCAATGGGAACGAATTATGGAATAAAACATTTGGAGGAATAGAAAGTGATAGTGGCCTGAGCGTTCAACAAACAACCGATGGAGGATACATCATCACAGGATCTACCTTATCGTATGGTTCTGGTGGGAGTGATGTCTATCTCATTAAAGTAGAAACTGAAAATTCTCCACCAAACAAACCAAACAAACCATCAGGAGAAACATCAGGGAAGCTCAACACACCATACATCTACTCAACGAACACCACCGATCCAAATGGAGATCAAGTGTGGTATCAATGGGATTGGGGTGACAGCTCGACAAGTAGTTGGCTTGGTCCATACAACTCAGGTGTTATCATAAGCACAACACACACTTGGACGGTCAAGTCATCCTCAGTCAAAGTAAAAGCGAAAGATATTTATGGTGCGGAAAGCCCCTTTTCAGATCCCTTGCCTATTACAATGCCCTATTCATACAACATACCACTGCAATGGTTCTGGGAACGATTATTCCAACGTTTTCCCACTGCGTTCCCACTCCTACGACATCTCATGGGATACTAAAACCAACCTTATTTTTTTCTTTTTATTATTTTGTCTTTAGAAATCGTGTCACTGCTTCCCCAACCCACCTGTTTTCTAAGAATATGTTTTTAAATAAGAGAAATATTAACTATTATGAGGAGATGGGATGAAAAAACAGCTTATAATTATTGGAATTATTGCCTTATTTGCTTGTGTTTGGCTAAGTGGATGTAGTAATCCGTTAAAGTCCGATAAGGATAGGTTTATCGGAACATGGAAAGCAACTAATGGGAGTATCTCAGTGTTATTCTCTGATGGTAATTGTACAATAGGAGGCATAAGTGGAAAATGGGAAATAAAAGATAGAATGTTGATTATTGTATTGGCTAACTTACCAATACAATCAACATTTTCTTACGTGTTTTCAAATGGTGATAGAACAGTTACGCTGACTGATATAGCTAACGGGATTAACTCTGTGTATACAAAACAATAAGAAATAAAATCGTAGATTGAAGCATCGTAGTTAAAAACCATGTCACTGCTTGACTGCTCGTTGTATAAATTCTTGTAACATTTGTTATGATAATTATTTTTAAAAAAATTTAAATATAATAACGTCATACCTATTTTACCCTGTTTTATCAGGGGAGGAAAAATTAATAGAAAGGAGGTATAAAAATAATGAAAAGAAAAAAAACTATAATAGGAACTATAATGGCATTTGTTTTATTGCTCTCTGCAATGCCATTTGTACAAGCTGCAGTACCAGATGTAACACTCCCAACAGTTCCAGTAACTATGGACCTTGAACACAATTGGCCAGTTAGTTGGTGGCTTGTCATACTCTCAGATGTTCCATCAGGTTATGATGTCACGAATGGTAACTATGTTGGTTGGTGTGCAGATCCAGATACATTTATAGACAAGGATCTCACACATACGGTTATGCTCTACTCGAGTTATGACACTGCATTACCAGCTCATTTCCAAAACAACGAATGGGACAAAGTCAACTATATCCTTAACCATAAAATCGGGGATCCAACGAATTATTTCAATATACAATGTACAATTTGGTTTATTCTTGGTTATGGTGACAGAGGTCTTTCGGCCACAGGCTGGGCGATGGTTAATGATGCGTTAATCAACGGTGAAGGATTTGTTCCATCATCGGGAGAGATTATAGCGATCATTGCAGATCCTGGAATTGATAAACAAGTAGTTTTCTTCGAACTTCAACTCCCACCAGAAGAGGATGGTGAAGGAAACACGCCTGGTTTTTGGAAAAGGCATCAAGACCTATGGGTTACGTATATTCCAAGCCAAACACTTGATTCAGTGTTTATCATTCCAGTAGTTTATGAAGTAGGCTCAAACACGCTTATTGAGGCCTTGGAGTTTGGTGGAGGTGGTGGACTCTCAGGAGCAGCAAGAATTTTAATGAGAGCTGCTGTCGCGGCATTACTTAATGCAGCACACCCTGAAGTAAACTATCCGTTATCAGAAACAGAAATCATCAATCAAGTCAATAATGCACTACAAAGCTTTAATAGAGGTACCATCGTAGATCTCGCGGGTATCTATAATACCTATAATAATTTACATAGCAATCTTGGGTAAAGTCTACAAACACAGTCGATGATAACATTTCCCACCTTTCTTCTTTCTTTTTTTTAATTTCGTACAAAAAAAATCAATGAGTCTGTATAAACTGTTTCTATGATTTTCTTAAATACTTTCATCAACCCTCTGTATACTGTTATATGCATCGAATATATTGTCATTCACCAAGAAGGGTAACCTATGAAAACAGGATATGAGTTATTCATTGAGCGATCTGGTCTGACTGCTGACGAGGCATCAGAGTTTTTAGTCACGAAAATGAAGCAGGTCATGCCAAACAATGATTCTGATGTTGACATTGGGTTCGTATGCAAGCTCGCGACCGAGGCTAAAAAGTGGAAAAAAACAAGACAGAAACCATGACAATGCTTGACCGATACTATTATATAAACTTAACGGTTAATGGTTTTTAGAGGCGTTTTTCAACATTTTTTCCCTTACGGAATTTAACTTTGGTTAAACATTCCCTCCAGCAGCTTTTATACTATCAGTTTTCATGGTTTTTAATCCAAGAAAAATATAATTTTACTGGGCAGTTTCTCTAAAAAATCCCTGTTTGATTTTTTTTTTTAATCAAAAATAATACCAGATTGTTTTATATTCGTCGATATCCTGTCCATCATTTGCAAGTCTTTTGAGGTAATCATAGATTGAAACATCTGTATAGAGATACGCATCAACAAGGGTTACGCTTGATTCCCAAGGGTAGAACCTGTAGATTCTTTGTCCAGAGCTTAAAATCATTATTATTTCGTGATCCTGCCATGCTCGTAAATGTGATTTTCCTAGTTTTGGTACATTAAAAACCGGTTCGTCAGTCCTGACAAGACCTGGTAAAAACCGTGCCTCCTCTTTCCGTTCTTGTTGAATTCGTGCAATAGGAACCCTAAAATCAATAGTTTCATCTTTCCCTTTGGTATTAAATGTATAATAAGGGTCTATTCCACTTATTTTTAGCATTTTTCGTAAGGCAGCGGTTTGATATTTTAAGCTTGTGTAATAGGTATAAACTTGCTGATTGTAAATGCTCATACCACTGTTTCTTATTTTCTTTACCGCCTCTAGAACATCTGGGGTGATTTCAGCTACATGTTCAAAATGTGTTACCACACAGATTTCGCGTTTCCCTACTTCATGATATTGTTTTAGAATAGCAACAAGCTCCTCTGTAATTCGAAATGGAAGTGTTACAAGTGTTCGTGTACCGATTCGGATTCGATCAACATGGTCAATGGATGCTAATTTTGTTATTATATCTTTAAGATATGTATCTGGGAGAATAAAAGGATCTCCCCCTGTGACCAGTACTTCATTGATATAATTGTTTTGATGGATCCATTCGATTGCATTATTTATGTCTTCACCCTTTGTTTTTACCTGCATTGAGGGTTCTAATTCCCAATTCCTTTGACAATATACACAGATTTGAGGACAGACGTTCACTGGTTTGAGAATCACGATCTGAGGATATCTTCTAGTGATTGCTTCGATTGGGTTTGTTGATTTCTCCCCCATAAAATCCATATCAATATGTTTTTTCCGATTATCCACTACGTTTATACAATAGGTTTTAGTTGGTATTACTTGCGCTCGAATTCCTTGATCATCTGTGGTACGGCCTGTTTCATTAAACAGTGAAAGGTAATATGGTGTTATCTCAAAAGGAATCTGATTTTGTTCAGCAACCCTCAATCCTTCCAACTCATCATCTTCTAACGATACTAACGAAGATAATGTTTGTTTCTCTCGGATAATATGCGTAAAATGCCACTGATACGTCTTCCAATCCGCTTCAGTTGCATGGAAATAATCTAATAATTTTTTCTTTAGTGTTTTTTGCTTAAACACAAGTTCTGGTTCTAAACCGCTTTTATATCTGCTAAGATATTCATTCATTTTTTTTGCATAGTGATTGAGTTTTTCAGATCGCATCAAAGAAGCTTCAGTATTATCTGATGGTAAAATAAAAACATCATTGGTCATGTCTGATTTTCCGTTTATGCCTTTAAATAAATTGATAAATTCACATAAAAAGCCAGCATCAACATGGTCATATGCATCCCTTTTGTTTTTTGCAAGATTAATAAGCGCATGAAGTGCGGAAAAATGTGTTAATCTTTCGTTTTCAGTTCTAATCACATTTTTTAGAATTTTTATACATTCTCTTGCGTTATTTTTTTCAATTGCATGTAATTCTTTAAAATAATCATCTGCATAAATACTTGTGTAATGTCTATCTAATTTATTTAAATACTCAAAGATTTTTTCTCGCGCCTGACGAAGTGAATCTGATTTTTTAAGGAGTAATTTAATAGTAGGATCGATTATCCATAAATACTCGGTAAGTTCTATTTTTGAAGATTCTACAATGTTTTGTATCATTTATAAAACCTAACCATCTATGACATTATAGCTCTTATTTTTTTCCAAATCCATATAGTTACTTTTTCTATGTTTTTCCCTTTTTTAAACAATTATTGCAAACACCATGTACGTCAATTTGAAAATGACAGATATCTCCATTTATTTGTTTTCTTAAAAAATCGATTTTGTTGATAGTAAAATGCGTTATTTTATCGCATTTTTGACAGATAAAATGACAATGATTATCTTCGTTATGTGAATAGACTATTTTACGTTCGCAAACATAGGAGTGTATCTCTTTTCTTTTTCGTAAATCCTTTAAAAAACGATATACAGTCGCAATTCCAATGGCTGAATCTTTTTTTTTAATGTTTTCGTATAGTTCATCAGCCGTAAAAAAAGAAGTAAGTGAGGATATCTCAGATTGTAAAAGTTCTTTCTGTTTTGTTCTTCTTGATTTCGTCATGGTATCAAACAACTCTTTTTGATAATGAGAATCAATAACATTTTTAAATATATACCGCCTCAGTAGACATGTTGTAAGAGGCGATAGCGATAAAAAGAAAAAAAATAATACTGCTTTCCCTTGGCAGCATCCTAGCATTAAGTCTTGTTTTTAGTGGGTGTCTAGAACATCAACAAAAAGAAGGAATTCAAATCCTTACAACATTTTATCCACTAACGTTTTTTGCAAAAGAAATCGGAGGAGAGCATGTAACAGTAACACAACTTATCCCTGATAATACCGACCTACATACTTGGCAACCAACAGTTGCAGACATTATTGCGGCTAATAAAGCAGATATCCTGATTTACAATGGCGCTCATCTCGACCATTGGTTCGAAGAAGATATTCTTCCAATAATTAATAAAGAAGGAAAAATCATTGTAGAAACAACACAGAACGTGCAATTCATTGAAAAAACCTATAAAGAAAATGAATATAACAAATCTGACCATAATCTTTATGATCAACATACATGGATTTGTCCTTTTATCGCTAAACAGCAGGCGGAATCAATATACAAAGCATTTATTACAAAAAACCCACAACATGAAGAGTACTATACACTACGGTGGAACCAGCTAGAAGAACAATTTCTCTCCATGGATGATGCCTTTAAAAAGGAGTTGACAACGAAACAAAAGGATACAATCATTGTGACGCATGCAGCATTCGGATATCTCGCGAATCGATATGGGTTTTATCAATACGGCGTAATCGGGCTCTCTGCTGATGAACAACCGAGTGCCTCGACAATAGCTGCAATTGTCAATAAAATGATAGAACTTGAGGTTTACGTCGTGTATATTGATCCTATATATTCAGATATCTATGCTCAGACATTGAAAAACACCATCGAGTCGAAAACAAACCAATCAGTACAAATACTTCGCCTCTATCTGATGACAGGGGTAATTGATGGAATAGACTATTTTACACAACTTGAACGTAATCTTCAAAATCTAAAAATAGGGCTACAAGCATCATGATACTAAATAATTCTCCTTGAAAATTCATGAAGAAAAAAGTGTAATAACTATGGAAAAAAAACCTGTTCTTGAATTCAGTCATGTTGATGTAATGCGATCAAAAGACCTTGTGATACAAGATGCAACATTCACCATTAATCAAGGAGATTATGTAGGAGTCGTTGGACCAAACGGTGGTGGAAAAACAACATTGTTGCTTGCGATTTTTAATTTTCTCCCAATAAAAAATGGTTCTATTCATTTGTTTTCAAAGACTATTCAGGCTTTCTCAGAATGGGACCGTATTGCATATATTCCACAAGGAGCGATACATTTTGATACTCACTTCCCGCTCACGGTAAGTGAACTTGTAAGTCTTGGAAGAATTACTCATGCAAATATTGGGAAGCCGTTGAAAAAAACCGATTGGGATGCTGTAAATGTATCCCTTAATCTTATGGGAATTGGTGACATCGCTCATAAAAGAATTGGTAGTCTATCTGGCGGACAGAAACAGCGGATGTTTATTGCAAAGGCTCTTGTCAGAAACCCAGAAATTCTCATTCTTGACGAACCCGTAGCAGGCATTGATGCAACAGGATTAGAAAATTTCTATAAATTACTTAGCGATCTAAACCTTAAGAAAAATCTTACTATACTTATCGTTTCACATGATCTGTCTAGTGTTTTTTGTCGTATGACAAAAATTCTCTGCGTCAATAAAAACGTATATATGAGTGATATCACAAAAGAGATTGATCCGAATGTTGCCTTAAAAAAAGTCTATGGTGAACATTTCCATTTTGTATTTCATGAACATGAATGCAAAGGAGATTTTCATCATGATTGATTCGGTAATTAATGATATTTTAACATTGCTTGGTTTCCAATTCTTTCAATATGCGTTAATCGGTGGGATTATTTCTGCTCTTGCAACATCTTGGATTGGGCTGTTTCTTATCCTTCGTCATGAGTCAATGATTAGCGATGGCATCGCTCATACAGCTTTTGGAGGGATCGCTCTTGGTTTACTTCTTGGGATAAACCCCCTCATCACTGCACTTGTGGTCTCAATCATTGCTGTTCTTGGTATTTCCTATATGCGGAAAAAAGAGTTAGCAAAATCTGATGCTGCTATTGCTGTCATGCTTTCTTTAGGATTTTCAACAGGTTTAATTATCATCAGTATCGCTGGTGGTTTTAATGTTGAAATTTTTAGCTACCTGTTTGGCTCAATTCTTACGATAGACAATATCGATCTTTTTATTGTTTCCTTTCTTGGCCTTGCATCAATTTGTTTTTTTGGAATATTTTACAAAGAATTACTTTCCATTACATTTGATGAAGAATCAGCTAAAGTTACTGGAATACCTGTGAGGTATTTTACTTTTACATTTAATCTTCTCGTTGCATTTACAATAGCCTTATCAATAAAGGTCATTGGAGTAATTCTTGTTGTTGCTCTTATGGTGCTTCCTGGACTTGCCGCTTTACAGTTGAAACGTTCTTTTCGAGGAACTATGATTATGACCGTTTGTTTTTCAATACTTAGCATTGTCATTGGTATCTTTTTTTCCGCTGTGTATAATATTGCAACAAGCGGTGTTATCGTTTTTTTCGCTGCAGGCATTTTTTTGATAACTGCAGTCTATCATAAAATTCGATACAATGTGTAGCAAAGGATTTTTATTAATTATCGAAATAATTTAAACTTTTACACCCAGATAGCATGATAATATAACCTTTTTAAAAAACAAAATGTTTATATGCTTTAGAAGAAATGATTACTTATGAATTGGAGAAGAATTCTGTTTAACCCATATACTCTCATATTCTTTTTTTTGATTGTCTCGTTTATCATCATCTTTATAAGTCTATTTTTCTATTAAAACAAATCAATATAATCTCGTAACACTGTAATCTGCAAGCGCCATAAGGATTTTTTTGCTTTCAGAAGAATCTACGACATCAAGACATCGTTTTGCTACTTCTCGAAACTCCTCTAACTTATTTTGAGCATAGTCGATAGACCCATATGTTCTAAACAATTCGATGACTTCTCGAACGTCTTCTTGATTTGCGTTCTCGTTTCCAACGACGGTCATCATTTTATTTTTATCGTCTTCATCTACCTCAGATAATGCATGGACTAGCATCAAGGTCCGCTTTCCATTAAGGATGTCGCTTCCAATCATTTGTTTTCCTAATATTATCTGTTCGGTAAGAATATTGAGGAGGTCATCTTTAATTTGGAACATAAGACCAAAGAGCGTCCCGTATTGAGCCAGGTTTTCCACTTGTTTACTGCTCCCTTTGCCAATCAATGCACCTCCCTTTCCTGCAAGTAGATACAGCTGAGCTGTTTTTTTCTCAATCATTCTCATATACTGAGGGATTGTTACATCTGATCTTACAGCAAATTCTATGTCTAGAGCTTCCCCCTCATAGAAGTTTTTGGCTGCTTCAGCGATGGATCGAATAAGTTCTTTGTAAGTGACTGAATTAAGCTCTGGAGGAGCCATATATGAAAGCATGCGATAAGTCTCTCCAATAAGTGCATCTCCAGCAAGTATCGCAAAAGGTATTCCAAATTTTTCATGGGTTGTTTGCAATCCTCTTCGCCATTTATCTTTATCAATGATATCGTCATGAATAAGTGTAGAGTTATGCATATATTCTAAAGAGATTCCAAATGGAATGGTTGTCTCTGGTACCCCACCAACCGCCTCGCATGAAAGCATTGCAATGATAGGACGAAGTCGTTTTCCACCAGATAGAGGGATCCATCGTAAAGCATCGTAGAATATCTCTGGTTCCCGAGGCGTGAGATTACCTGTTAATGCCCTATCGAAGATCTTCGCTCGTTCTTTAAGTAATTCCTCTAAATCCATTGTTCAACCCTCAGCTGATAACAAGTTGTATATCTGATTCTAATGCTAAGCCTAAGAACTCTGCCATTCGTATTACTTTTACATTATCCAAAAGCGTCTGTTCTTTTAAACCAGCAGAAATCATCGATGTATAACAAACATAAAAATGTGCACCCATGTCCCGTGCCTGGTACATTAGTTCTGCAAGGATGACACCGCCTTTCCGTTTAATAGAGGTTTCCTTCCAGATGATTGGTGCTTCACCCCAATGAGTTCTTCGTGGTTTATAAGATTTTTTTAGGATATTTATCCCTCGTGAGGTGAAAAAAATGGATACTTTCATCCCCATTTCCACTCCGGCAACACCAAAATTGAAAGCAGTTAAGGCTTTGTCATACGTATCCTCTGTTACAATGATGAACATAGAACCTATCTTTTTTGTTATGGCTCTCTGCATTGTTTTTTCGTATTCTCTCCGTATTTCATCAGGTATTACCTCTTCTGGCATTAGTTTTCCTCTGACACTACATATTCTTTCATCTATAAGTATTTTAATACAGTAATAACAAAGCAGTGTAGTACAGGGAAAAATCTCCTTATAAAACTGATATACTATACAGTATTAAAGAACAGGATAAGAATTGTACAATAAGGTTTTAATAATCGTAGGTTTATAAAGAATATAAGATACAAATATGTCTCCCTGGAACACATTACCTTGGAATACAATCCTTGCTATCATTGGAATATCGTTATTTATACCAAGTATTCTAGCATTTCTTTTCATTAGACTCAAACGATATGAGGATTTTGGATTTGCTGTTGGAGTATTTTTACTAATTTTAGGAGTCATAGCGTATGGATATCTCATTCCGTATCAGGTAATCGATGAAACAAAGCTTACTGAGGATTATTTTTGGGAAGATCAAGGTTCTGTGCATTATTGGGAGCGAAATGGTATTTTTCTAAGAGGGAACGATCAAAGAAATATTCCTTTTGCAATTCGATGGATATTGCCTCAACGATCTCCTATTGAAAGAAAATTTATAGGCAAAGAAATAATCCATGTTTCGGCATTTAATAAGGAGGAAAACACGGCATTTATCCATGATGTGATTTATGATGACACTGGTGCGATTCTACACGTTATTAACAATACAGAAAAAGTAAGTGAATGGTACTGGGTTGATGCTCATACCGCTAGCTTGAAGTATACCAATGTAAACGCAGGTCATATGAACATACCGCCAGTTGATAATAGGGTAAATAATATATCTGTGGGGTGGGTAGAATCCAATGGAGAACAAAACGGAGAAGAAAATGTTGTTTTCGTACGCGATATGCAGCGTATTCAGAATGGATTCATTGATGGGGTTGAGGTCGCGGTATGGCGCTCTGATATTTATAGTAAACAAATCACGTGGCATGGAGTAACATATTTCTGTGATGAAACGCTACAACTTACGGTCAATCCGGCATCAGGATACGTCGTCCATGTATATCGCCGTCTTGTTCTTTCAGCATATCTCTCTCAGTTTTTACAGTTGTATTATCCTTCGTCAATGCGTTCCCGGGTAATATCAAATTATTTGAAGGTAAATGACCCTATCGGTGAGGCAGCGATATTAATCTATAACACTACAGCTGATTCGATGAATAAGCATCTTGAGGCAGTAAAAGATATCAACAATCTGAAGACATATGTACCTCTTTGGGTATGTATCCCTATCTTTTCTATTGGTTTTGCATTTACATGGCGTTTTTTTGGTCGTAGTTACTACTGGAAACGATACCGAGAATATGAACAAATAGGTATGTCATCGCAACGCAGAAAAAAACGAAGATCAACACGTAGAAAAAAACTTGTGATAGGATTGTGTTCTATTCTCCTTATATCCTCCATTGGGTACTACACGTATCAGAATAATATAACTCAAGGAGAAGACATTAAAATACCAACGATACCAGGAGAAATGCCCATTTCTGGAGAAGATCCCGAACCAACACCACCAGGGACGAATCGATTAATAGATTCAGGCAGGCATATCATTCTTCCTGAAGATGAGGGCTTTCATAAAGGCAGCCGTCGAGAATGGTGGTATTTTAACGTGTTTTTTAACGATGCAGACACTGAACTTCAAGGATATTCACTTGTCGTGAGTTTCAACCAGATGAAATTCTTTGATATTCGATTCTTAAAGCCAGATAATCTCTTCATTCTTTTATTTGATGATTCCAACACGGGCTATGATTTTAGCATATTTAATAAGCGAAGAGGAACCTTACAAGCAACTAGCCCTGGAGTTGATGTCACATTTCAGAATAGTTGGTTGAAAGGATTGTATCCATTATGGGAGCTCCATGCAGTTAATAATGAAAAAAATTTTGTCGTAGATTTGAAATTTATTGCAGATTTTCTTCCTGTATGGGTTGAGGGGAGAAGTGCGAATCTACCGATTATGAGTCTTGCGACGGGGGGAGATTATTATGTCCCACGATGTAAAGTAACAGGGAATATAACGTGGGATGGAAAACAGTATCGTGTCTCAGGTATGGGCTATCACGATCATGTCTGGCAAAGTATTGTTCCTCGTTGGGTTTCAAAAGGATGGGATTGGGCGAATCTTCATTTTGATAACGGTTGGGAAATGTACGTTTCAAAATTTGTACTTCGTACTCCATTTCAATTGTCTTTTGATTCAATCATAGTTTCCCCAAACAATCGGAATATTACAGAATTTAACCATTTTGATATAACCTATACAGAAACCGCAAATCCATTGGGCATGCCTTTTCTTAAATATCCGAAGAAAGTTCATATAGAAGCAAAACGAGATGATATGATATTGAAACTCGATATCATAGTCTATAATACCTACGAAAAAGTATGGAGATTTGCCCGTACAGGTATGTTTGAAGGACCTTGTTATGCGACGGGTACGTTTTCTTGGCAGGATCAAATCGTAGAATTACATGGGTACGGACTTAGTGAGTTTACACGTGTGAAATATCTTTTTGGTTTACCAGGGATTATCCGCAAGATATAAAAAAACAACTGGAACGTGCACTCTCTCCTTTGAAAAATTAAATCAATCACCTATTCAAAAAATTTATATAATGATAAAGAAATTATAAGTAAGAATATTAGGGGGATTCCAGTGAAAAATAATATAAAGATAGCAATAATAGGACTCGTAGTAATTTTATTAATAATAAATATTAAACCTATACCTGCTGATAAAAACAACAAAGAAATGTCTTATCAAAAAACCTTAATAACCACCGATAACATCTTAGCAAATATCTCAGTCATTTGGGACTCATTTCTTCATAGATTTTCAAAGGAAGATCTCGAACCGATAGTAACTATTAATCAAAGTGCTACAAAAGATTTCTATTTTCCTGAAATAAATGGAACAATTCCACAAATAAATTTTTCAGTAATCTGTAAACACAGACTGAATTATACAGTTATAATTCCTCGATTTACTCGTGTGTATATTGCGATTTCCTTCAATGGTATATATATCTTACTAAATCAATCGATAAATAATCGATGTAAAAGCAAAGAATGGGAATATATAAACTATACCATTGAATCAAATGCTGATTTTATCCCACTTATTACAAACGGTGAAAATATAACTCTAACCATTGAAGTTGGCGCTTATTTCTTTTTCTTCAAATTATGGGGAAAAATCATATCTTTGGACCCTATTACGATTCAACCGATTTCAACACTTTCACAATAAATCTTGTTATGCACATTTTAAATTGAAAGGCTGGAAAAGCAGCGCCATTGACGAAAAAATATTTAATGTTTTATTGTTTATTTTGATTATATACTTTTAAAGAAATCTTTATTGCAAATTTGACATTTCTATTGCATATGATAAAACAATATCATATTTATATATCTTAAATAGACATTTAGGCAAAAAAAGAAGACCATTAGAGTTTTTTATGAATCGAACCAAGCATTGATGCAACAGTAACGATTGCTGCTATAGCTATCAACAATAACAAGAAACGTAGTATTGAAAAAAAATGTCTTACTATGAGTTTGATAATCGATAAAGAGATATAGTATGATATAGGTGCTATTAAAATTCTGTCCGATAACAGGGGAAAATCGCCATATTTTTGATTTCAATCACTGATCTCATTATTGCTTGGAAGAAATCAAGTTCATATCCCTATTACATTCAAAGTCACAATGGATATCATCATCTTATGTGATTTTTACATTACTGTTTTCAAGGAAGATAGTTTGAGTTGGAAACGCGATTTCAATACCTTCTTTCTCAAAAGCTTCCGCAATTCCAAAATTAATCTGCTGTTGAATATCCATATATTTATTATAATCAGATGAATCGATGAAATAGACGACTTCAAAATTAAGACTAAATGCCCCAAACTCCCTAAAATGAATCCGATCTACCTCACATAATTTACAATTTCCTATGATTTCTCGGATCATACTCTCAATCTTCCTTAGTTTCTCTATAGGTGTCCCATATGTAACTCCAATAGTAAAAACAATCCGTCTTTTCTTTAATTTTTTATAATTATGAATGTTTTTATCAAGAATAGCTCTATTAGAAATAACAAGTTCTTCTCCTCGTAGTAGTTTTATTCTTGTTGATTTCATACTAATATGCGTAACGGTCCCTGCATCATCACCGATAACGATGAAATCACCGATTTCAAAAGGCCGATCAAAAAAAATTGAAAAAGCACTAAACGCGTCAGATAGTACGCTTTGGAGAGCAAACGCAATTGCAATACCACCAACTCCTAAACCAACCAGTGCTCCTGATAAATCGATTCTACTGACATAAAGAATAGTGAGAAACGCAAAAATATATACTACCGCATGAAGTAATTTTCTAAAGACAACAAGAATGTTCACACTTACTGGTTTTTCTTTCTTTTTTATTTTTCTCTCTACATACCATGCAAGAAGCACATTAATAACACGGGTTATAATATAGGCAACAAGCAGTATCTCTAAACTTAAAAAAATAAAATTTGTATAGACCAAATAAACATCTAGAAATACTAGCTGATCTACCGCAGTCCATGAACCAATAAGAATGACTAAGAAATAGATAGGTCGTTTTATATTTTTAATAATTTCATCATCAATCGTTGTTTTCGTTTTCTTTGCCCATTTAGAGAAATAATGTTCGAATAAATGAAAGACAATCCATCCAATAATCACCGCTAAAATAAAGAGGATACAAGCAGCAATAACTTGGCCAATCATTGGATCAGATGTGATGTTTTTTTCCTGTAAGAATTGAGTAAAGAACTCCCCTAAATTTATTGTTATATTCATTGGAATCAAAAAACAGTAGATACTATTGATTTTTTAATTTTTGGTTCATTTTAAGGTTTTCAAAGAAATGATTTTTGAGGTCCCCCAATTGAAAAAATAGTGTTTTATATTTCCTGATGTTAATAACATCTTTAGAATAGAAATGTAGACTTACCAAAAAGAAATCTATGTTTATCTCATAGAAATATTTTTTAAGATTTGACCGATATTTTCGACCGTCATTTCAAGCATTACATAATCCCCAATATCTACCACATGATGCATTGATATATGAAGCTGGGAACCGCATAAAACACACTTGTCCTTTTTAACTGTCTCTAACGTATCTTTTTTAATTTTAATTAACAATGAGGGAACTGTCCAGATCAAGGTATCAATTTCCATATCCTCAACTGTGCCGACTACTTTACCCTCCCTCCCAAGTACTTCTAGACCTAAAAGACGTTCAGCAGAAATTTTCTTATTATGTGGCAGTAAATATAGACCCAACTCCTTGAGCGGATAAAGAAGGATGACTTTGTCCTGTACTGCTTTAATATCCTCAATTTTCACATCGAGAAAAAGCGATGAAAATAAAGGTTTTTTCTTCTCAAAAGTTTTAATCATCTTTTTTTTGATTTTAATAGTTAAACCAATAATTCTCCTTTCTTCAGTAATAATAGCGCTTTGCACTGTCCCGATAATATGGCCATCCGCACTAATCACTTCTTTTTTCCTTAATTCAGATAAATACGTCATAATCTCCTCCTATTTGGTTGATGAAATACGATCAATTTTAATCTCTCACCACGTTGCCATATTAATTACTATCGGTAGAGAGAATGCTATCTGATGTTAATAAGATTTTTGTATTGTTGAAAAATCAGAAAGGGGGTAAACTGGGGAATCCTAGGATAGATTACCATCAATACCAAAACCTTGTCTTAGCGGTACATTGCTTTATATGCATCTGTTTGTGACATGTCCGCTTGTTTACGAAACATTTTAACTTGGTCTTCTACCTTTTTTGATTGCTGGTATAACGGTTTTGTTTCTATCTTTATGTGAGATATAAGGATGTCTATCGATTCAAGTATTCTAGCCGCTTCAAGAGAATCCGGTATATCCGGACAAGCCTCAGTAAGAAGTGTTATCACATCAAAATTATCCCATCTGTCTTCGTTTAAGAGAACTCCACCTACGCCATAAATCATGCCCAAGGTGAGCTGTTTAATGTGCGCATCCTTTTGTTCCTTTCGTGCTCTTTCTGTGCTAGCAATACCGTAAACACGCGTTTTTTTCGAATTGTTTTTCTCGTACAGACACAATTTCTCCAAGGGAAATCCTTCAGGAGATATGATTCTTTGGCATTGTTGTTGCTTACACCATTCTAAAAATTTTTTACTAAGGGGCGATGAAGTGATGGGGTTGGAGTGAATTCAGCAAGAAAAATCCCAATTTTCTTTTCACTACTTGCGTAAATCCTTGCAGGGAATTTTGGTTTTGTTGCATAAATCATTGATGTAGTGGGGGACACCTCTGAATCGACTGCACAAAGTTGGTCGAGTTTTAAAAAATTAATTAAATAGGTTGCTACAATGGTGCTTACAAGACCAATACTAGGTAATCCTTCAATGATTGTTGCACCTTTCAATTCCATATCTTTAAATTTTCTTATCTCAATGATAGACATAGTATCAAAAATTCATATCATAGTATGTTTATTTATTAATTCATAAATATATAAAATTTCTCTGCATAGATTTTTACCTATCTAGATTTTCTAGTAAATATAAAAAATTTACTATTTTTATCTGTTGATTTTCATATTCAAAGAATCCATAGAAAAAACAAAAAACCTTAATTACTCATTGGATTTTAAGCATATATGAAAGAAAAATTAGACGCATATGACAAAAAAATTTTATTTGAATTAGATATTGATTCAAGAACCTCAGCTTCCAAAATAGCTAAAAAATTAAAAATTCCAAAAGAAACTGTGAACTACCGCATTAAAAGATTAAAAAAATATGGTTGGATTAATCGTCTTTATACCATCTTTAACGCTTCTCTTTTTGGTTATTCGTACTACCGAGTTTTTTTAAAATTTCACAAAATCACTGCATCCACAGAGACAGAAATAATTGACTATATAACAAACGATCCTACTTGTACAAATCTTAGAATAATGGAAGGAAAGTTTGACTTGGTTTTTTTAACGATCCAAAAGAATTCAGCTGAATTGAAAGGTTTTCTCCAATGTTTTTTTAATCTTTTTGGAATGCATGTTGAAGAAAAAAACATTCAAATGATGATGAAAACACATAAATTTAATCAAAAGTTTTTATATAAGGGAAAAAATATCAAAAAAACATGTAATCACATGGACACAAAACATTATATTCTCGATAAAATTGATTTGGGAATCATGAAAGCGATATCTACAGATGCACGAACAAAATTAAGTGACATTTCACAGGTATTGCAGAAAGATTCTAGATTAATTGAATATCATATAAAAAAGATGGAACGTCTAGGCATCATTGTTACATATACAACAGATCTTAATCTTATTAAACTTAGACGTGAGCGTATCCAAATTGATATAGCATTAAATGATCCTATAGTTATCCCTCAAATGATAAATTTCTTTGATAGAACGAACTCCTGTCTTTTTATACATGAAATGCTGGGGAAATATGACCTTTCAGTAGAGATTTATGTAGAAAACGATGAAATACTCCGAGATCTATTAGAGAAATTTAAAGAACAATTTTTAGAAAAATATGCCTATTACGATCTTTCCCATGTATACAAAGAATTTGTTATCAACTGGTCTCCATTTCATACATAATGCTATATAATTCTTATTTGATGAATTATTATCTTCAAAAGAAGATTCCGTTTTATTGTAATTTTGTTCGTAAATAATTATCTAATCTGTTATCACATTTTATCATATGAATAATGTTCGAAATCATGCTCATCTACTATTTCACCAAAAATTTCCTCAATGACATCTTCCATGGAAATCAGACCTTTAGTTTTTCCATATTCTGTTTGTAACAATGCCAAATGAGTTTTTTTTGATTTCATAAGCCGTAAAAGATCATCCGCCTTCATATTTGAATCAATCTTAAGTATTGGTCGCATAATCGATTTCACTTGTAACAATTTATCATCTATTTTTAACGTGTCCTTTACGTGTACCATTCCAATTATGTCATCAAAATTAGTTCGATATACTGGAAACCGGGAAAAACCTGTTGAGATTGATGTTTGTATCAGACTATCCAATGTCGCGTTTTCATGAATAAATACAACTTTATCTTTTATTGTATAAATTTCATAAGCCCGCGTCTCATCAAACTCAAATACTTCTTTTACCATTTCTCGTTCATCACGTTCAATCGTACCCTCTGCTTCACCAAGTCGCATCATCGCCATTATCTCTTTCTCAGTCACGAGTGATTTCCCGTGTTTTTTCTCACCGGTCATCCGAATTAATCCATCAGAAATGCTTGCAATAAGAATGACCATAGGATGAAAGAACCAAGTAACAAATGCAAGTAATCGTGCAATCCGCAATGCAAACCTCATGTTATGTAAACCAAAGCTCTTTGGGGTAATTTCACTAAAAATAATAACGACAAACATCATCACTATGGTAGCAATGCCAATACCGATATTACCAAAAATTAATGTCGTTACTGCTCCAGCAAGAATTGATGCGAAAATATTTACAAGATTATTTCCGATTACAATAGCACTAATAACATTGTCAGGCATCTGTAAGAGTCTGTCTAAGATCATTGCACGTTTATTTCCTTCTCGCACCATATCTCTTACAATTGCACGATTAATGGAGACAAACGCCATCTCAGCACTAGAAAAAAATGCAGAGATGCAAATAAGGCAAAGAATTACGATAATACAGAGAATTATCCATAGCATTTCATTCGAATCTTCGGGTACAATTTATCAAATGTAATTATTGCTGGAAAATCGACTTTTAGTTTAAATAATTAATCCCTCAGATGAAAAAAGAATTTAAGAAGACAAAAAAAATCTGGTGTCTTTCTTGTTAGTAACCATTTAAAACTCTTAATCACATTTATCATACTAATTTTAATTTATTCTACCAAATCCTTCGTTACATTTATAAGAAAAAGAATAAATATGAATTTCTATTCATTCTTTAAAATCTCCAAGAGGAAAAAAAAGATTATAAAGGTTGTTGATAACCATCGCATCAATATTTGATGAGCTCGTTACGTATTTGCATTCAAGATACGATATTCTGCAGATAATTATCATCATGCTTCTTTGTTCGATTATTTTTCTAATAATTTTAAAAATCATACAACATTATTTGCTAAAACGAGTAAAGACAAAAAAACAGATTTCTAATATAAAGGTTTTTCTTGGGTTAATCAAATTTATTTTTATTTTCTTTCTCGTTGTTATTCTTATATCCTTGTTTTATGGGAATCTAACGCAATTAGGATTTATTGCAGGACTCCTATCAGTTGCTCTTGGATGGGCTCTTCAAAAACCTATTAGTGGTGTCGTCGCATGGCTTATTCTAATTATCCGAAGGCCTTTTGATATTGGTGATCGTATAATTATTTCAACTATAAAAGGAGATGTAACTGATATAACGCTCTCCCATATCTTCCTTAATGAAGTTGGAGGGACTATTGAAGGAGAAGAGAGATCAGGGAGAATTGTTATGATTCCTACATCAATTATTTTTGAAAAAGAAATAATTAATTATACTCGTGAATCAGATTATATTTTGGTAGAGATAATCACAGCGATCACATATGAGAGTAATTTAGAAAAAGCTGAGGAAATTATCACTTCCGCTGTTCATAAAATATTGGAGCCATTTTACAATGATTTTCCACAAGGAGTTCCAAAAACCTCCCATATTCGATTACAATTTAGAGAATCAGGAATTGAAGTTACAATACGGTATTACACACTTACAATGCAAAGAAACAGAATAGCGACCAATATTAGAAGAGAAATTTTCTATCAAATCAAAAAAGCAAAAGACGTGGAATTTGCTTATCCACATACGGAAGTAATTTTTAAAGATAAACTAACTTCTAAAGAATCTAGAGATAATACTCAAGGATAGATAGAGCGAAGATAGGGGAGTTTCTCCTCAAAGACTTCAGCTTGTTTCTGCAGAAAAATCTCAGTTTCATTGATATCCATGTCTTTTGTTTCAATTGTATAGCTCACAAAACGACCGATCCAGAGTGTTTTGAATAGGTCGAGAAGATCTTGTTTTTCAGATGTAGTTGTTGCTTGCCTATAGGCTGCAGTGAAATTATATACAATTTCAGCCCAAAGCTCAGCACCAAGGATTTTTTGTTTAGTAACAATAACATCCAGAGTTTTAAAGATATTTTGCGGAATAAAATTCTTTATCGAATCTTTTTTTGTAGTATATTCATTAGTAAGCATATGCTTTAACTTTTCAATATCAACCTTAACAGGAATTGGTCGTTTACTATAACAATTTCTATAATACGTCTTTGTCTTGGTAAGAGGCCGATATTTCCAGTAATCTTCGTAATAGTGTGCCAGTTCAAACATACTACCTGTTACTTTTTTAAACATTGGAATTAAAAGTTTTTCCGGTTCTAGATAATGGGTTGTCGATTCATGTATTTTCAATGAATAGAGTCCTTCTTTTACCTTCATTTCTTTTGCTGCTGCAACAGTAACAATAAAGATATCAACACCAAAGTCTGGTGGGAATAACGGATGGGTACGTAGTATTTCATACAAATTCTTTGATAAACCAAATTCTCCTGCAATTGGTTGCCTGACATCAAATCCATACAACGCTCGCGTAAAGGGATATACAAGATTATTGGTGATGACTCCATCGTATTTATCTCTAATGTAATAGGGGACGGTTAAATCAGCCCTACCATAGATAATCGCATTGGTAATCGTCTGAATCCATACTGGTTTGATACTTAAAAGATCTCCATCGATTAATACGACACATTTTACATCAGTTTCATGAGCGATTTCAATAATTGTTCGAACCCCCGCACCTTTTCCCCCCTCATAGAGATCATCTGTGACGATTTTCTCGATACCGCTATAAGGTTCGAAGAGGTCGATAACTTCAGATGTCCTATCCTGAGAGGGTCCTTTTGAAACTGCAATAGCTTTTTTATAATCTGGAAAGTGCTGATATAACCCCTCGTTAATCACATTAAGGAGGTTTAAGACCGTAGTTTCAACATCTTTACATAAGACACCAACCATAATATCAAGTGGTTTAACCTTGGCACAATGTTTGATGAGTTCTTGAGATAACGTTATTCCTTTATTCCAATCTTGGTTCATACTCTCACACCTTATTATTTTCTAGAACGATTTCTAGCAGCTCTTCTCTGATTTTTCTTTTAGCAGATATTGTCCGAAGCCAATCTGGCAAACGTGTATATACTGGTTCGAGCGTGTAATTTTGTCCTGCGGTCATAATCTCATTACTGAATTGTTCCATCATGGATTCTTCCAAATGTCTATCATATCTTATTCCATTGAAACGGGCATCTGCGTGATATTTTTTTATACAATTTTTCGCATTTTTATGATAAAGAACCCGGAGAGATAATAAAAATGATTGGTCGATTCGGATATGATCTTCCTCGATTAAAATTCGCAGTAAGCTTTTAAAAATATCGCCGGTCATTTTTACAAGACCTGAACCAGTATTTCCGATCTCCTGATGTTTATGATCATAAAACCCAAGATCGGTTTGACATACTCTTTTCATCGTGACATTCCGATAGATTTCAGCCATAATACCAATTTCAACACCCCATCCATAGGGAACATCCAGATCTCGTGCAAGATCACATGTTAATGCGAATTCCCCAGAAATTGGATATCGGAACGAACGGAGAAATCGAACAAAATCAGGTTCATCTTTCAATACATCAACAAGTGCACGGAGAAGTGGATGAAGAAACAAGCGAAACACACGCCCGTACATTATCGTTTTATCGATACTAGTACGAGCATAATACCCTTTGTTGAATTTAAAATCTAACTCAGGTTCAAGAAGAGGAAAGAGAAGTTTGGTAGGAATTGTTTCATCATAATTTTGTATATCAGCATCGTGAACCGCTATCCCGTATGACTCTATACTTGCGATACCAAGAGCAATCCATAAATCACGTCCTTTTCCACTGTAACTGATGACATCTAATCCCTGGTTTTTTATTTCCGTTAAGAGATTTGTGATTTTCGGACCATTGCACCAGATGATTAGTTTTGGAATCGTTAATTTAGAAAAAAAACGCTTGACGTGATTGAATTCTTCTTCACTTTTTGCAGCTAAAGGTACAATGACTTCTTTCAAATATGTACATTTATTTAGTTGATTCAAAATTTTTGCTAACGCTTCGCTTTGTATTTCTCTATATAACATTGGCATAATAACAGAGACCGGAATCTCAGTCGCGACGTCACTTACATGTTTCATGAGTTGAATCTTATCTACGTGCATATCATGTAATGTAGTTATTTCTTCTTGTTTTATGTCCACAATATCACCTTTCAATATATTTCAATATGATACGTAAATCATCTGTGACAACATCAGCGTAAGTCTGGACGGCTTGTGGTGCACGATAGGCGATTCCTAATCCCGCTGCTTTTATCATGTCTGTATCGATAAATCCATCGCCAACCGCAATTACTTCGTCAGGAGAGATATCTAATATCATGCAGAGGAACTCTAAGACGGAACGTTTGTTGATCGAATATATCTTCGCATTACTACTTTGTTGTAATTCCTTATTTTGGAAAAGGAGTTCACCAGTTACTAGCTGGTTATTTATCATAAGTCTATTGGCAAACGCATAATTCAAACCTAGACGCTTTTTTAAATCATTAGCAAAACATTGATACCCATCAGTGGCAAGTGCTATTTTTATTTGGTTCTCTCGTAGTGTCGGGATAACTTTATTGACATGTTCTTGTAGAGGAATATTCCTAAAAATATCAAGTAATTCTCGATATCGCATTCCTTTTAATAATGATGCAATTTTCAGGGTTTTTTCATATGGTTCTATCGTTGAATCAAGAATTCTTGACAATTGCTCAATAAATCCTTTTCTTTTGGCAAAGACAAAAATTGTCCTGTCATTAAGAAGTGTCCCGTCCATATCAAAGAGCACAAGTTTGAATTTTTGTTTCATGTTCTTTTTCCTTTTTATTTTGATGATATTTGTTTTTCCTGTGATATTATTGACAATAGTTCGAGCAGAAGAATTCTAAAAGTATTTCTTCCCTCTTAAGATTTATTTTTATATCCCTAGATTGTCATATGTTTTTTATGGTTATTAATCCTATGGTGGTTTGAATGATTATTATTCTTTAGGCTTTGGTGAGGCCCCCCTTGGAGCAGAAGGATATGAATACGGAAGAGGCACTCAATGTTGTTCTTAGCTTTTGTCTTCTGAATAGCTATTTTTATGATAGTAAGCAAAGTTAAAATAAAAAATTTTTTTTTAGAAAATTAAAATATGACAAATTTTTTTTGAAAATAATTAGTTATTTAGCAAATTTTTAGAATAATTTTTCATAAAAGTATTGAAGAAACAAAAAAGATAAATCACTAGCTCTATTAATCATCTCTTTTCCTTACTTTCTTCTTCCATTTTATAGAAAAACATCAAAAATGATTCTTTTTATATAAATGTAAAATTTAACAACAATGATAACTACAACTATAATGATAATCAAATAAACTCAGTGTCATTATTTCATTTATTGTAATTTTTCTCTTTTTTTATCTCCATGACCTTGCTATTAAAACTCACCTAAGTAACCTTTGCAATTTACACATTAAATCATATAGTTTATATAGAAAAACTCTTTTCAAGCAATATGAGAAAATAATATGGACGCATTTGAAGCTATTCTTAGTAGAACAAGTATAAGAAATTACAAAAAGCAGGCAATCTCAAATGATTTACTACAAAAACTCTTGCGCGCTGCAAGTAACGCTCCATCCGCTGGTAACCAACAACCTTGGCATTTTGTAATATTGGATGATCGAAAAATCCTCAACGTTATCCAAACTTTTCACCCTAGTGCAAAAATGCTAAAAGAGGCTGATAAAGCAATCCTTGTCTGTGGTGATTTGCATTTGGAGAAATTCGAAGGATACTGGATGATTGATTGCGCAGCGGCGACAGAGAACATCCTACTTGCTGCTCATTGCCTTGGTCTAGGTGCTTGTTGGCTTGGTTTATATCCTCGGGAAGGTCGTGTTGCAGGAATGCGAAAGTTATTACAATTGCCAACACATGTTATCCCTTTTGCAATAGTCTCTTTAGGATACCCTGCAGAAGTTAAAACAAAAGAAGACCGATACAACATTTCTCGTATTCACCGGAATAAATGGTAACAATAAAAGTGATTTTTACTGTTAATAAAATATCCATATATTGATATAAGAATTGATGATATTAATATTCATTGTGTCTTTTATAATCAAATGTATCACTACATTTCATAATAATTTTGAGACGGAGGTATTATGTTTGGGTAATCTTTGATTTTTTATATTGTAATTATTATCAATTCTTTCTTTAAATAAATGATAGTAAGTAATAGAAAATCGTTTGTAATATTTGAATCAATGATACATTTTTCTTGATATTTTGTATTATTATTGATATAATTTTTCGATTTTTCTTCTGTTAATTGCTCTGTTGTATTTCATCAAATTTATTTGAAATGAATTAACATATACTTAAAGAATTTTGATAATAAAAGAAAGATTTTATCTCTAACTAAAATAGTATCTTTCTTCCTGAGGCGTCCCTATGATATACTCCAAAATCTTTGATCTTCTTTAATACCGTTCCATCAAAAACCGGACCATCAAGACAGACTCGCAAACCCTTGCCAATACAACATTGTCCACAAAGGCCTAAGGCGCATTTCATGTATCGTTCCAATGATGCTTGAAACGGGATGGTTTTACAATATAAAAGGAGAGTTTTCATCATCTGTTCGGGTCCACAGGTGTAGATTGCATCGATGTGTTTTTCTTTAAGTACGTGTTTTGCTAGCTCTGATGCATATCCTTTGTAGCCAGTTGAGCCGTCATCGGTTGAGACAAGGACGGTAGCACCACATTGTCGCATACGTCCCTCAAAGAAAAGCTGGTTTTTTGTTTTTGCACCGATTATCACTGTTGCTTTGAGTTTTTTCTTTCGTGCTTGTTCTATAGCAAGTGCAAGCATCGCGATTCCTGTACCGCCACCAACAAATAAAAGATGTTTTCCTTTGAGGGAAAAGCCGTTTCCATATGGGCCACGAATGCCAATTTTATCTCCTTTTTTCAATTGGTATAATGCAAGCGTTGCATCTCCTACATTACGGAATGTTATTCCTTTCATCGTTTTAGTAGCAAAAGAAACGCTCATGGGAATCTCATCAACGCCTGGTATCCAAACCATGAAAAACTGACCAGGAGATACATCTCCAGGATAAGTAAATGTGATTGTTTTAATATCGCTTGCTTCATTGAAGCTTGTAACTATAGAAGTAATGGTAGGAATGTTCATAGATAGGCAGCTCCTATAAGCTCATAGAGGTTTTTGTAGTTGTGTTTTCTCAGCCACAGGTCAATTTCTTTACAGATATGTTTGAAGACTTCCGGTCCTCGGTAATAGATAGCAGATCCTATTTGAACAGCGGAAGCTCCCGCCATAAAATACTCGATCGCATCCTCTCCTGTTGTGATTCCACCAACTCCAATGATTGGAATGTCAACGTTTTGCGCAATATCATAGACACAACGTATCCCAATTGGTTTAATTGCTTTCCCCGAGTATCCGCCTGTCTTATTAGCTAATATTGGTTGACCCGTTTCTAGGTCGATTTTCATCCCTTTTACAGTGTTGATTGCGACAATAGCATCTGCTTGCGCGTTTTTTATATTTTGTGCAACCTCAACAAGATTCATGATGTTGGGTGAAATTTTTACAAATACTGGAATATGAATTTGGTGTTTTATCGAAGAAATTATCTCGCGTAACAAAGATGCATCAGAGCCTACCTCAAGGCCATAATGCTTTGCATGTGGACAGCTGACGTTCAGTTCTACTGCATTAGCACCAAAATGTTGCATTTTTATAGCAAGAGTAACAAAGTCCTTTGCATTCGCTGCAAAAATACTACCAATGATTGGTATTTTGGTTTTTTCAAGTGCTTTGATTTCCTTGCCATATATGTCAATACCAGGATTTGGAAGTCCCATTGCATTTAATATTCCATATTCAAGCTCAATTACAGTTGGGTTTAGATATCCCTCTCGGGGATGTAAGCCGATGGATTTTGTAACGATAGCACCAGCTCCGCAGTCAATCATTCGTTGCATGCTTCCCACGTCCTCGTCCATGATTCCTGAAGCAAGCATTGTTGGATTTTTTAATTGTAGAGCACTTATAGTTGTAGCAAGGTCAGTCACAATACCACCACATCGTTAAATGGAAGTTTGCTTAAAATCATTTTCACTAAACAACAGATAAATATCTAAAAAAAGTGTGTTAACAATCGTTAATTATATATACTGACAAAATATATCATATAGTATGCAGCATACACCCTGCGAATACATGATTTGGAATGGAATTCCTGCGATACGTAAAGAACTTGCTGAAACCTTAATTAAACAGTTTGGACTTAGTCAGCGAGCAGCTGCAGAAAAACTTGGACTAACCCCTGCAGCGATCTGTCAGTACCTCTCAAAAAAAAGAGGGAAAAATGATACATTCGACCAAACAATAAGCAAGGAAATCACCATCTCTGCTGAACGAATCATGAAAAACAATGGTACTGATGTCGTCATTGAGACCTGCCGTATCTGTCGTATTATTCAAAAAACCAAACAAATTCCCCCACTCTCTACAGAATGATAGAAATGAAAATATTAAAATAATGGTGGATGCACCAGTACCTATTTAGAATGAGAATTTTCATGGATTAAAATCTAATGTTTAAAATCCAGAAAAAAGACATTTTTCTGTCTCATAGTATTTCTTAAAGAATTTGTATACATTGATAAGGATATGTATTTGAACATGTAAAAGTAGATATACCAGATAATTTACATAAGAAAATTATTTATTAACAATAATTACCATGGACTTCTGAAAGGTGGATTGGGATGCAGGATGAGGGAAAAGTAAATTCAACGATCGAAATAAAACGACCTCTAGCAGTTCGAGCTTTGAGAAGAAGTAATGTACGTAAGAAAATTGCCCAATATCTTTTCGAAATCAGCCCGAATTATAGTTACACCGCAGAGATTGCATATCATGTGCGAACAACTCCTTCAAATGTGATTGGAGCAATACGGGGCATGGAAGAACGCTACAAAGAAGATGAATCATTACTAAATCTTAATATCGTTCAAGAAAAAAGCTGTGGGAATAACATTCGTTTATACGGCATTACAAATTTTGGAAAGGAAATGATTAAATCAGTAAATGAAAATGAGTAAGAAAAGAAGTTCATGGGAAAATACTTTTTGTCTTTCGATAGGGACACTTTTTTTTTAATAGATGGAGAAATTTTTACATCTTTGGAAAAGAACGAACATTCATAGTATTTTATGTAATCGTCTCAGAAGAGCCACTAGCTGTGAGAAGTTCTTGTAAAACAATACTGTATCTTTCTGGTTCGACTATAAGGAGTGCTTCTGCGTACTTTTTTAAGTATTCACCATAATCTATCTCTTCTTTTGAGTATTTCCATTTTTCTTCAGTACCTTTCCCCAATGCAAGTAGAAATGCGAAAGCGATTGATTTGGCTTTTGGAGTGTCGGGATGATTCTTTATCTCAAAAAGAGCCTTTGTTTCCCCAAAGGTTTTGTAAGTACGAGCAACAGTGTCTGCAAATGTGGCAATCGGTGGTAATTTTTCATAAATTGGAAGTTGGGATAATATAGTTCTTCGTTGTTTATACTCTAACGCAAGTGTGATGATGTTAGATGGTGAATCATCAAGTTTGAAGAGCGATGCAACCATCTCTTTATCTTCGAGTATTGAATCAAGAAATTGAATCCCATACTTACTCCAATATCGCTCTATAATCTTACTAGGCGTAATTTTTGATACAATCAAGGGTTCCTGGGATCTAGAAAGGAAAAATTCAAGTGCTGTCCTCTCAGAGGGGTTTGGTTGTAACGCATCAAGAAATCTAGCGACATCATTCCCATATGAGACGCCATCTAATACGAAGATTTTTTCTTCAGCATGTTTCACATGTTCTTCTTGGCTCTTGGCAATTTTTTTAATGTATTCATAATCTGTTAACCGTCCTGTGAGGTAATCTTGAAGATGAGAAGTCTTTTGTGCCTCTGATAGGACATTGTGTTTTCCAACTGGCGTCATAACCTCTATATGAAAATCATCTGAGAGGTTTTTTTGTAACAAATATTTTGAGATGGTATACATGGTGTTGTTTGTTGTTTTCGCGCAATTTTCGCACAGAGCGATAATGGTCTGTGCTGACTCCCAATCGATACTAATATAATTCAAAGTAAGGAATTCTTTCTTTTTTGCGACATCTACAGGCACATGCGGACAGCTTATAATATTGTCTTCAGATGATAAATTTAGTTTATCTCGGATAAAATCGATAAATTCCGTAGGAGGATCTGCTTTTCTTCCTGTACAAATATAACCATTATCCCAAGAATATACATGCAGTTTTTTTTTAAAGACTACATCTCGAATGCCACGTAGCCGAAACACCGGGTTATCGAAATGTTGCACTGCAATAAGATTCTCTTTGTCTGCTTTTCCACGTTGCGCGTAAGTAATATCTCCGCTAGGAAAGCTTAGAGCTGCGAGATACGGTGCTTTTTCTGCGATGGCTAGCAAATAGGTTCCCGCCAGAGCGCCATCTAAACCTTTTTTATGCGACAGTTTCTCAAGTTTTTTTTCATTAGTTCTATTTTGATATATTTTGGTAAGTTGTTTTCGTAGCTTCTGAAAATATTTTTCGTTTCCTTCTAAACATTTTGGGAGAATAAGGAATGGATCTTTTTGTAATTTTTTTGCGTTTTCAATGAGATGTTTCTCCTGTGATTTCGGTGCGGTTCGTGCAAAACTTCTCACCATTCGTTGTTTCTTTGTCATGTGATAAAATGATAAAAGGAGAGGTGTTAAAGTAAATTGTGGTAAGAGCTTTTCACAGCTCTGACATCATTTATGAAAAGTAATTACTACATATTTCACAGTATCCCAAATATTTATATGAATCATCATGTATAAAGAATAAAAGGGATACATATGAAGAAAAACAAGAGACATATTTATAGATCAAAACAAAGAACGACGTGTTTTGTGTTTTGCATGGTTATCTGTCTTCTTATAAACGTCTTACCCTTCTCTCAGGCGTCAATTTCAGAACAAGGCTCTTTCGCATTTTCTCCTAAAATAGTAACGGCACAGGAAGAAGGCTGGGAAGTATTACAAAGCGGGGTTACACAAGACCTGAATAGCATTTTTTTTGTCTGCTTAAACAGAGGTTCTGTGATTGGAAATGGAGGCACTATCCTTTCAACTGGTGATGGAGGGAACAATTGGACTATTGAAAATTCCGGTGTATCAACAAACTTATATGATGTTTTTTACTATGGTTTTTTTATAACAGTTGCAGTTGGTGTAAGTGGCACAATTCTGTTTTCAAATAATACAGTACAAAACTGGACTATTAAACAGACAGATACTATGAGCACGTATTTTAGTGGACAGATGATTACAGATATGATTGGCGTTGCCGTCGGTGTCAATGCGATATACCAACCATTCTTCACACGGACGGATGATGGATGGAAAACCTGGCAATCAACGAGTTTTTATATTGAACACAATAACATATTCTATGAAGGACGGCTTACTGATGTCTATTTCATAAACGAATCAGTTGGATTTGCCACAGCAATTGTTGATTTACCTCTTGGTGGGGCTATTGTTCGAACCACTAACGGTGGAAGTTCATGGGAGACTGTCTATTTTTCAGATAATAGACTTCTTGGTATTGACTTTACTTTAGAAGGCATTGGATTTGCGGTGGGAGACCATGGCACAATACTACAGACTCTTGACAATGGTCAGAGCTGGCAGCAAATGGACAGTGGAGTTAGCAGCATGTTACGTTCAGTAGGATTCTATTCAGAAAACACAGGGACTATTGTTGGAGATTATGGAATCATTTTGAGAACAGAAAACCAAGGACTTTCTTGGATACAACAAACAAGTGGGACAACCTATGATCTTTTCAAAGTTCAATTTATTACAGAACAAATTGGTTTTGCTGTAGGAGAAGAAGGAGTTATTCTTCGGACCACGACCGGAGGCTTTCCTGATGATATCACCCCACCCCAGACAAATTGTAATTTATTTGGAATTCTTGAAGGTGACGTATATATTAGCGATGTAACAGTAACATTTACCGCAACTGATGATTTTTCTGGTGTTGCTGTAACGATGTTCAAACTCGATGATAATCTTTGGACCACCTATGATGACCCATTTATTGTTTCTCCAGATGGGAATCATAGTCTTTGTTTTTACTCTATCGATAACGCGGGAAATGTTGAGGAGGAAAAAACATGCGAGTTCACCATCCGACATCCACTTAATCTTACAATTAATATTACTGGAGGAGTTTGTATTAAGATTTCAGTCTCTAATCTGGGTTCCTTTAATCTGACGAACGTCTCATGGAGAATAATACTTGATGGTGGATGGGTTCTTCTTGGTAAACAAAAATCAGGGGAGACAGACATTAAAGTAGGAAGTGAAATCACTCTAAGTATGTTAGTCTTTGGGTTTGGAAAACCGACAATCACGTTTACAATAGCCACCACTCAAAAAATCGTTCAGAGTTACATCTTTTTGTTTTTCATTAGGATATAGTCAAGAGATACCATTGTTATCTTCATGTTTGTATAAAAAAGTGAAAAAGGGAATATACTAAGACTGTAACTCCGATAACTTAAAACAAAGAGATGAGTTCTCAACTGTGGTGGACCTATGAATGTCTATGATAGTATTGTATCACGGCGAACAATTCGCCGGTTTGATCAAAAACCAGTAGATCCGAATATTTTAAGAAAATTTGTCAATGCCGCTAGACTTGCTCCATCTGCAGCAAATCTCCAGCAGCTTGAATACTTAATTATAACTGAAAAAAAACTATGCATTCAGCTCTTTGAAACGCTTGGATGGGCTGCGTATATTCAACCAAAATGGGCTCCAAGCGAATATGAACGACCTACAGCATATATTGTAATCCTAGTCAAAGATACAAAGAACCCTTATTATCAACGTGATGTGAGTTTTGCTTCGGCAAATATCCTACTTGCAGCTGAGGCTGAAGGACTTGGCAGTTGTTTTTTATGTAATATTGACAGAGAGAAAATCCAACGCATTTTTATGATACCATGTACTATCAGTGTAGATTCTGTTATTGCCCTTGGCTACAAGGCAGAAAAATCGGTTGTTGAGGATATGAAGGATTCTATTAAATATTGGCGAGATGACCAAGGTATTTTTCATGTACCAAAAAGAAAATTAGATGATATCATCCATGTCAATAACTTTCCATAAAAACACATGTGAGAGACAAAATATTAAAATCATTCTTATTCTATATCGGTTCTTATGAGAGAATATAAAATTAAACGAGGTCATAATCCAGATATTAATGCCCTTGTTTCAAGATATTTTGGAGCGACTGGTGATATCGAACAGGGTATGCAGTTTTCGATAGATGGTATAGGTGCAGTAAACATGAAGCAGGAAAAAAACTCTCTTATCATTGATATTGTCCCTCCGAAAACAATTTGTGGTGATTATAGTATCATTAAAAAATGGAACGAGTTTCTTTTCGAGGCGACAGGAAAAGACGCAAAAGAACGGAAAAAGGAATTTGGAAGATAACTGTATCCGATAAGTTTTTTAACTTTGAACAGATATGGGTTAGTGGTGAAAAGAAAAATGAGAGCCCATAATTGGCATCCAAAGATAATAGAAGATTACCTTACCAAATATTACAAGAATGAGAAATCACGGAAAACCGTTAGGGTTTACCTCAAGGTATTTTTCGATATCAACAACAAAGATCCTAAGAAATGGATAAAACAATCACAGAAAACGATTCATGATGATCTCTGGGACTTTGCAAAGAAGATAGAGAACAAACCCAATAAGACACAAAGCGCGATATTCAACATTGTGAAAAAATTCCTTGAACGACATGATATTGAGTTCAAAACCAAACAATGGGAAGAGTTACGACAACGGAACAACCTGAAAAGAAACGTGCGACCGATTGTAAAAAAAGCGACACCAACACAAACGGATTTAAAGAAAATTCTTAACTATGCGACTAACATTAAAACAAAAGCGTATTTTGTTCTTCTTGCTTCATCAGGAATCAGACGAGATGAAGGATTAAAACTCACCTGGGACGATATTGATTTTGAGAACAGAATGATTCGATTAAGTGAAGAAGTAGCAAAAGATGGCATCGCACGATTCACGTTTTTTTCAGAGGAAGCAAAAGAACTCTTAGTGCTTTGGAAACCGGAACGGGAAAAACAACTTGCATCATTACATAGGAAATCAACGGTTCTGCGGAACAACCTGGAAAAAAGAGGATATGAGATTAAGAAAGACGTACGGAAATCTACTTTTAAAGCAGCAAACGGAATAGAATATCATCATGCATACTGGGAAGTCTGGAAGGACGGAAGAAAACTCTCTCATGATGAGGTCGTGAAACTCGATACTAGAATATTTCCCTTTGAAGCTGAGAACTTCGAGAAGATATGGATACGGATGCTTGAAAAAACAGGAGAACCATACAACCAAAAAGACAACAACCCACGTTTACAATATGCGCGGTATCTCTATAATATTCATTCTTTGAGACGATTTTGGTTCACCCAACTCCGCTCAGATCGGATGAATGATGAATACTACAATTACATCGGAGGTCATACTAGCTTGTTAGATAGAACTTACGGGGATTGGTTGGATGATGTAACAATGCAACAGACAATAAAAAAAGAATACGATGAACATATGGGAGCATTATCAATTTTTGAGACAACATCAAAAGACATAGACGACCTGAACAAACGATTACAAGAACAAGACGCAAAAATCAAAGAA
>LSSI01000081.1 GCA_001595945.1 Thermoplasmatales archaeon SM1-50 | reverse complement strand
GTTCATTGCTGGCTCAATCGTTAAACAGGTTGCGGAAAAAATCATACGAAACATACCATGGTAACGGTGGTTTGACGGTCAAAGTGGCAGGGAAACACCCGGTCTCATCTCGAACCCGGCAGTTAAGCCTGCATACGTACTCTTCGGTACTTTGGTGCGAGAGCCCAAGGGAAGATTACCCCCGTAAGGGGTCTGGTACTTCTAGACTAGGTGGAGAGCTCTGTTTGATTCCTTCGGGAATCTTATGGAGTAAGCTCCACTGCTTGAAATCTAGGAGTTCCTGGTGCGCTGTCAAACCACCCTTACAACTTCAATAGACACCTCATTTTTTTTTTTTAAATGATTAGAAAAACTCATCAATTATTTTTTCTATGATTTTTTACATTCGTAATATAAATTAATATTTATTGATTATAAAATTTATTTATTTTTATAATTTTTTTTTACGTGTAATTTTTTTCTGTAGAGCCTGCATATGCAACTGATACTGTATCTGCAAACAACATATTTAAAGAAAAATTTTATTGTTAGTGACTAGCACTCTCTAACGTTGTTCGTTTTTAAGCAACAACAATAGAAAAATATCAAAAAATAAAGGAGGGATGTGAGCAAAATGGGAAACATCATCAAAAAACTAAAAGCTGATGATATCGGTGATATGGGAATTGGGGCGATGATTGTGTTTATCGCGATGGTTCTAGTTGCCGGTATTGCAGCATCCGTCTTGATACAGACGGCAAACAGGCTGGAAATACAAGCGATGCAGACAGGACAAGAAACAATTGGAGAAGTTTCAACAGGTCTTGCAGTTACAGAAATTACTGGGTACCGAGGGGCTACTGATACAAATCTTACTTTATTAGCGATAACAGTACAACCACGGTCAGGATCTTTTAGTGTCGATCTAAATCAAACCTATCTTGAAATCTCCGACTCAGATAAAAAAGTAATTTTACGCTATGATTATACAAATCCTGTCTTTGTTCCACAGGATGTGATTGGTGGTGATCTTTTTAATTCGACCCATTATCCTGCGGATGGAACAAGCTTTGGGATAATAGTCTTGGAAGACCCACGCGGTTCACTTTCTTCTACCTACCCTGTTGTTAAGAAAGGGGGCAAGGTAATGCTGACTATTAATGTCGGACAGATCTTTGGCGTTGATGGCCTTGCAACAAGAAAAGATATCTGGGGTATGATTCAACCAGAAGAAGGAGCAGGTGGTGTTTTTGCATTTACTAGCCCGGCATCATATCCAACTTCAAAGAATGTATTTATTCTTTATTAAAGGAGGATGAAGAAAAATGAGAAAAATTAGTAAGATTTTAAAGGAAAATGATGTTGGAGACATGGGTATTGGTGCAATGATTATCTTTATTGCCGTCGTCTTAGTCGCTGGTATCGCTGCTTCTGTCTTGATTCAAACCGCTAATCGATTAGAAATTCAAGCTATGACCACAGGACAAGAAACGACCCTTGAAGTATCCACTGGTCTTGCTATTATTGATATCGAAGGATTGAATGGTTCTGGAAAAATCGTCAAAATGACCATTTCTATTCGAGCTCGTGCAGGGTCTGGTGACATTGATCTTAGTCATACGATAATTGAAATGAATGATGGGAAGAAAAAGACATTACTGACCTATGATTCTGCTGAATTCTCAAATATTACAGATGGCGAGGGAAGTGTTTTCGATAACGGAACCTGGACCATGGATGGAGAACACTTTGGTATTATTGTAGTACAGGACGCAGATAATTCGTTAAGTGCAGCCAATCCTGTTATAAATCGTGGAGATATCGTTATGCTTTGCATAGATACAGCCGCTTGTTTCACTACTACTAGTGGCCTTTCTCCTCGAGATACCATTAAAGGTTTGGTAATACCGGAGCAAGGTAGCCCTGCGACTTTTTCATTCCGGGTGCCTTCGTCGTTAACCGAACAAGTCTACGATCTATATTAAATAAAGTAAGAATCTATAAAATCGCTGGGTGTAAAAACACTCACATCTCTTTTTCTTTTTATTTCAAGATTTTTTTAAAGAGGATATATTTTAAAACCAAAAATTTTTTATGCTGTTTTATGTTTCTGTTAAAGTGGTGGTGGGAGTACTTCACCCATATGTATCTATTTCATATGCGGTAAGCACGGATTCGATGGCTTTCAACAAACTAAAAATGAATCTTGATGCAGATATTGGTATCGGTGCAATGATTATCTTTATCGCTATGATTCTAGTTGCTGGAATTACGGCTTCGGTCATGATGCAGACCATGGATAGTCTGCAACAGCAAGCACTACAGACAAGTCAAGATACAATAAGAGATATTTCAAGTGGTCTGAAGGTCACCTATGTAAGTGGCTATGTAGAAAACCAAACGATTACACAACTTGCTATTTTTGTAAGAACGATTGCGTCCTCCGACACAATTGATTTAAACTATGGAATTCTTGCCATTTCAGATTCAACAATAAAGGTCATATTAAATTACTCAAACGACTTTTTTAGTTCTACTGTCTCTGATGGTCTCTTTGGAACACTTAATGTAAGTAGTCTGAACTCTGATCGCTTTGGTATTCTTGTGATACGCGATATTGATGGGTCCTGCACTGCAACACGGCCTGTGATAGACAATGAGGATCTTGTTGCTCTTCTCGTAAACACTGCTGCATGTTTCTCTGGGCTTGAGTCACGTACTGAAGTGAATGGGGCGATTTATCCAGAATATGGTATCCCGGGAGTAATTAGTTTTACGACGCCAAGTAGCTTTGTCCATACAATTATCGATTTACAACCATGATTTTTTTTTAAATTTTAACATTCGTATATTTGTGAGGTTCTTCTATAAACCAAGGTACCCCCGTAGTCCTATGTCGACGGCTGCTGAGGTGATGGCGACAATCCATACAAAGGGGACGAAATAACAAAAACTGATCAAGAAATGACTACCTCGCAGCGATCGTATCGTTAAACCCATGAGAAATGAATGAATCAGTAACACTACGAAAATCAGATAGAAATTCTGTGAAAAAATCTCAGGGGACACGGTTGTAAGGATTGATCCGATATCAATGGATGTCCCTTCGAATGGTTGACCTGCTTTACTAGTAAGTAAAATGCTATTCAGATGCCGTGCGACGATAAAGGAGATATAGATCGAAAAGGCGATTCCAAAGGTAATGCCTGCAAGCATTGCAGAGGTTGTTCGAACAATAGCAAGCTTTTTTACACGAAGGTCCCTTATTTTCCGTATGTTCTCTGTAATCATGCGAGATACGGTTCGAGGGTTTGCCGCTGCTACGGTCGCTTGTCTGAACATTTCGCAGGATCGTTGGATGTGGTTACTGCCTGTATCAACACCAAACCATTCCCAGGCAGCATCATCATTAATTCGTGTTCGTAAGCGTCGATAAAGATCCCTGATATGTCTCGTTAGAATCCCATAGTCTTTCTCGCTTAGGTAGTATACGGAATCGTTTATTCTGCCACCCCGCATCGTTGATATGGAGCCAAGTGCAGGTAGAAAGCCCATAAAATTCCGTTCTTTTCGTGACATATGTTCCTCTTCGCGTAATGTCTTTATCCCTGGGATGAACAATGGAGTTAATCCTGCTGCGATGAGCATTTCTGTTGGAATCAGGGAGAGCACGGGAAGTGTAAGATAATATTTTAAAACCAACAACACTGGGCAAAGACAAATCGACACAACCAGCATTGCTTTAAAAATACGTAAAAGAGAAAGCTCGACTGTTCCTTTATCACCTGTACAATGCCACATTTCATCTGGTGGAACCATGGAGCGTAACAAATACAGAATAAGCCCCTCTGAGACAAGCATCATGAACGACGCAAGATAGATGAAGGCACCCATGTCCTGAGATCCCATTACCATAGGCAGTACGATACCAAGGGACATCACAAAGATAATGGCAATCAAAAGACTGACATATACTTCACTAAGAATAATGATATTTTCGTTACTTGATTCGTATATTGTCTTATATTCCTGAAGAACTGCATCTTGCTCATGCTCGATGAACTCCCGATGCTCTACACCACTATCAAGACTCTGTGAGAATCGATCAAGAAAATCTCGCAGAATCTTACTTGGTGTTCTCTCACTGATAAACCGAAACGTCTTTGAGATAGGCACTCGCCATTGATCAGCAAGTACGCTTATCTTACGAAACTCCTCCCCCAGACTTTTATACGCTTTATTACCGCCAAGAACATTTACGATATCCTTCAAACTTAGATCTGAAATCGCTAATACCCTGATATGAGTGATGAAGAAATGCATTTTACCATTGATATCGGATTCTTTATTCTTCCATGAGATATACGGGTAAAAAACTCCTAGGACAATCGGTATACTCCCACCTAAAATAAACGTAACAGGATTGTACTCTAAGGAGCTAGGTACAATCACCTGAAGAAGTAACGGTAAAAACATTACGAGAATGCCAATGATAAACAGTGGAAGGAATATCGTTCTGATGAATTTCTTTTTGTCCTCAACACTGCGATATGCTATTCGCATCTCCTGTATCGTATCTTTTTTTGGTTCTGTATCCTTGTCAAATTTTTTATTTTTCTTTGTATTTCCCTTTGCCATTATCCCTCACACTGAAATCGGTAGCCCTTGTTCCCCTTCCCTATAAAACCCCCAGATACATTGGACTACTTCATAATAATCCATAATGTTCTCCTCAACCATACGATCAAGGATCCGTTTCCGTCGTTCATACTCATCATAAATTTTTGCTGTATCTGAGTATCCTGCGTTTTTCGCGATTTTCTCCTCTAAAATAAAGCTATTCCTGTTTGCTTTAAAGATATGGACGTCCTCATCTGCTTTCCAGATGAATGCCGTACGGGACATAATCCCATCCACTTCGCGGTTATATCCTTCGATCTCATCGATAGCAGTGCATCTCCGGATCATCTTTCCATTACATTCAACAGCAAGTTGTATCATGACAAAATCAAGGTTATCCATAAACGTCTTTGGGACATTTATCGGATCACCGGTGAATCGTTGGATAACCTGAGTGACGCTGCCTGCATGAAACGTCGTCATGCACGGATGTCCTGTTTGCATCGCTTGAAATACGATGTTTCCCTCAGCGCCTCTCACCTCTCCAGGAATGATATAATCAGGTCTTGATCTTAATGCCGCCTTCAAAAGGTCAAAGAGGTCAACCTGTCCCTCCTTTGGTCCTGTTGTCTTGGTCAAAAGTCGTTGCCAGACCGTGTGTGGGACTTGTAGCTCCGGGGTCCCTTCTGCAGTATAAATCTTTTTTTGAGGAGGAACAAATGGAATAATCGAGTTCATGGTCGTTGTTTTTCCACAAGCGGTTCCGCCACAGATAAAAAAACTGCGCCCATACTGCAAACACAACCAGAGATATGCGGCAATACTTGAACTAAGCGTCCCCCATTTAATCAATTGTGTCACGCTAATTGGAGTTTCGGTAAACCGTCGTATCGTCATACTTGGTCCTTTGATGCTCACTGCGGAACTATAGATGATGTTACCCCTGCTTCCGTCAGGCAACACACCATCAACAATTGGTCGACCCTCACTAACTGGTGCACCCATCTTTTCACTAAATGCTCTGGTAAACTCTGGTGATTCATTCTTACCAACGACGACATTTGTCTTAATCATTCCAAATACTTTATGGATGAGATGTATCTTTTCATTGGCGACAAAATGAATATCCTCAAGGTAGGGATCTCTCATGAACGCTTCAAGAGGACCGCCACCCACAAGTGTCTTGATGATGTTATATTGAAGCACATTCTTCTGAAATGATGTTAGTTTGACTTTTTCTTGCCTTGTGTTCTTTTTGTTTTTTACTGCTCCAATTTTTTCTGCTTTCTCATCGATAACCGCGATTTCATCGATAAGCTCCTTTAACACCTCCCGCATCTCATCGTCTGTCAGCACACTCTTTTTCTCAGGGGCTTTCTTGACAATCAATTTAAGGACCATATCAAGTTTCTCTTTGAGTACATCGTTTATTGTTGGTTCTATCACATGGTATTCTAATTCATCCATGTCCTGTGTCCGATAGATATGGATAAAAACAACCCCTTTAGTAAGGTAGATGAAATTTGGATACGATTCGTCTCTGACTTCACGAGGTACCTTATGATAAAAAACAGGATATCCCATCCTAGGTTGAATTAATTCAAGATATTCTTTAAGGTGTTGGTTGTCAACAAGAAGTTGTTCAATTTCTTCTTTTTGCATGATATCCATATGACACTTCCCTGGTCCTCAGACCTTATGAATTAGATTTTTTTGTATGTTTGATTTTACTTTAGATTGAAATAGGCAAGGATTTTTCCCCTTCTCTATAGAAGGTCCAAATGAATTGTACGACTTCATAATAATCAAAGATTTTCTCCTCAAGCATACGCTCGAGGATAAGTTTCCTCCGGTCAAATTCGTCATAGATTTGCATCGGATCGCTCAATCCTGCCATTTTTGCGATTCGCGATTCAAGGGTATAACTATTCCTATTTGCTTTAAAGGCATGGGTATCATCGACTGCATTCCATTCGAAAGCCTTCCGAGACATAATCCCATCGACCTCTTTGTTATACCCTTCCACTTCGTCAACCGACAACACCCGTCGAATTCGTTTACCTTTCCTTTCAACTGCCATTTGAATTAAGACAACGTCAAGGTTATCCATAAACGATTTTGGTATGTTAATAGGATGACCGGTAAACCGCTGAATTACTTTGGTGACACTACCTGCATGAAATGTTGTAATCACCGGATGTCCGGTCTGCATTGCTTGAAAGACGACACGTCCCTCAACCCCGCGAGTTTCTCCGGGGATAATATAATCCGGTCGTGATCGAAGACCCGCACGGAGAAGATCCTCTAGCTCAATATGTCCTTCCTTTGGCCCTGTGGATTTTGTCAACAATTGCTGCCACACCGCGTGAGGAACCTGAACTTCAGGGGTATTTTCAACAGAGAAGATTTTCTTCTCAGGAGGGATAAAAGGAATAATCGCATTGGCTGTCGTGGTTTTTCCAGAAGCGGTTTCTCCACAGACAAACAGGCTTCTCCCATACTGGAGACACAGCCAAAGATATGCAGCTACACCGCAGTCGAACGTCCCCCAATTGATCAACTGTGTGACACTAATAGGCGTCTCGCTGAATTTACGAATCGTCATGGTCGGTCCTTTCAAGCTAACATCTTTACTATGAATAATATTCACTCTGCTACCGTCGGGAAGAGTCCCGTCTGCGATTGGTTGTCCTTCACTTACGGGACTACCGATTTTCTCACTAAATTCCTGAGAAAACGTTTTTGCCCATGCTTTGTCGATAAAAATGTTTGTTTTTATCATCTCGAATACCTTATGAATGAGGTGGACGTTTTCTCCGGTGATAATATGGATGTCCTCTAGATATGGGTCTCGCATAAATGGTTCAAGGGGTCCACCACCGATAATATTTTTTGTGATATCGTATTCGATGCTCTTTTTTTCTAGGGAAGTCATTCGGATTTTACCTCTGTTTATTTTTGTAAATCCTGCTGAACGTTCATCGATAATTGTCAGTTGATCTATCAAGGATCGGATGCCCTGCTTAAGTTCCTCATCGGTTCTTACTTTCTTCCAGAATGGTGCTTTTTCAAACATCAAATCAAGCATGCGATCGCGTTTTACTGTTTCTTTTTGATTTAGATTTGGTTCTATCGCATGGTATTCATTTCCTTCCATATCTTTGGTGCGGTAGATATGAATAAAGACTGCACCTTTCGTCGGATAAATAATATTTGGATATTTTTCCTCTTTCAGATCGTGAGGTAATTTACTATAAAAAATAGGCAGTTGCATCTTACTTTGTATCTCATCGAGGTACATCTTAAGATGGGGGTTTTCTTTTATGATTTTTTCTTCCTCTTTTTGTTCCATTTTCGTCATCCGTTTCCCCTTCTTAAAATGCAACGCCGCTTGACTCGATAGTCAGACCAACGTTTGGTCGGACTGAGAACCTAGTCACCGGATCGTATTTATATCGCGCTCCGTTGAATTTCTCAAGATATATATTATAGACGATCCCGATACCTGGTGCTGTCTCGCGTGCTGTCCGAAAATGAATGGTGGTTATCATCCGGAATGTGTTATGGATTTCTTCGGTCCATTCTGTTGGATTTGCGGAAATAAAAATAATTTTCCCACATCCGGTTAGTCGATTAAAGAAATTTGTTAAATCTGTCAGATTTTCATTGGTAAGACTGTCTTTCAGTAGCGTAGAGAGAGAATCAATAAAGATAATCTCAGGATCAAAAAGTTTTCTCCCTGTAATAAGCCCCTCAAGGAATGTTTTCCGAGGGAGTGTTTCTGCAAGTGTCACCTCCGTCGAAACAAAGAATAGTTTTCCAGCCATGAGATACTTTCTGACATCGTATCCAACCGATGCTGTCTGTCTAAGAAAACTCTTAATGGTAAATTGTGTTGACACATAGGAACATGAACAACCGTTTTTTAACAGACTATAGCAAAATCGTTGGCAGAAAATACTTTTACCAGTTCCTTCCTTTCCTTCGATAAATATCAAAGAGCCATTTGGAATGACCAGTCCGAATCGTTCTGCAAATCCATCTTTTTCACCTTTTCTTTCTAATATGATGGATTTGATTCCTTCCATTATAGCTCAGTCTTCCTTTTTTTATTTCATAAATGTAAAATCTTTATCAACCGCCTGTGGTCCAACAACCCGTAATACATGGTCACCTGTAGTCAGAGTGATATTCACATATAGAGAGGTTACCCCCTCAACAGGGATTGAACTATTTTCGAAGTGATACTGTGAAATCCCAATAAGTTCCCCGTCGATAAAAACCTGGAATGTCTGATTTGTCGTAATTAGCCGTGCCCCTCCGATGTTTTTTAGATAAAAGATGTAATACTCTCCAATCATTGGGATTATATCTGGATCGTTGATTATGGTGTAGTCTGTGTTAAGTTGTTCGATGACGCGGCTTCCACGATTAGAAAGACTTGTTGTGATATCCATTGTGACTGCAATAAAAATACCTGATACCATACCTGCAACAATGACCGCTGCGATAAAGAAGATCACATGAGTCCCTGTTAGACTAAATCCCATTTTTTTCCCTCACCCTGCGTAGGTATAGTACGCAGCTATACCATTGTTTGTAATTACCTTCATTCGTTTCGCTCCTCCACTGGTTTGGTTTACAACATGAAAATAAGCGATATTTTTAGGATAAAGATATTGATTGGAACAGATGAAATGACACTCAGATCCATTTATTAAAATTACAAAATTATCAGTAGGAAGCGTACTACTTCCGGTATTCAGTACTGTAATGTTATATGCGTAATCCGTTGCATTGTTTGATTGTTCAACCAAAGTTATAGTGATTGCGGTCTGGAGCTGATTCTGGATTCTGTCTTTCATTCTCCCATAGGACGTATTGATATCCTCGATAGTCGGAAGAAGATCAGTTGTGACGATTTCGACAGCCATAAATAAAGTAATTCCTAGAATAGCAGCTGCTGCTATCATTGAGAACCCCATCTTTTCTACCCTCTCAGTGAGTTCTATGGATGCGCATCCATCGAATCTAATACTTAGTAGGTAATAGCAAAGAAATATAATATAGTTTATTCTCTCTTAAATAATTATTTCCTTTGATACTGCTCGAGGCTTCTGATAATCTTTTCCATATCTCGTTCTATTTTGCTTAGGAAACGGTCATCCAGTTGTATTCCTCGTATCTTCTGGATGAATAGTAACGATTGGAGATGATCCTTTGATGGTAGATGTGGTTGATTTCCCTCTCTTTGTATCTGGTCTTCTGTTATGCCTTTTGAATAATTTATCAAATCGAATCGGGCATCTTCTGAGATCCAACCGATGTCAACATAATACCCTAGGGCGTCAGCAAGATTATTTTTCCCGATTCTGTCAACAAGATATTGCAGCCATTTCATAATAACCACAATACTCTCTGGATCGCTTGGTACATGTTGTAACGGTTGTATGGTCTCTTCGAAAGCGCCTATCGAATCAAATGTTTTCATATCCGTTGTTTTAACAAGTGTACCGGTAACTCCTTTTATGCCGTGGAGTTGATTTTCTTCAATTATTTTGATTCGCTGGTTCAATTGTTCTACTGCTTTTACAAGTTTATTCATATCTGTGGTTTGTAAAACAGTGTCATGTACTGTTTTTCCTTTTTCTTTTGTCTGTAATTGTTCCGGGTCATTTGCTCCGTATGGTGTGAAATGCTGCAATGTAGTTTGAATTTTCTCAACCAATTTATATAATTGGCTTTTTGTGATTTTGATGTTTTTCTCCTTTAATTTTTCTTTAATTCGTTGCACGATTTTTTGAGGAAGTATTTTTTGTTCAATAATAGTGGTTAATTCTATGTTTACTTCAAATTCTTCGAGGAATTTTTCTTGTTGATTTTTATCTCCTTCGCTCATTCACCTGCTCCTTCCTATGAACTAATTTCCTTTATTTTAAATTTATGAAAAATTCATTGATTATAGTATCAACCTTTTGTTCCATCAGTAATGATTCTAGTGATCTATTGAGAAGATCATCTACATCTTTATCCGTTATGTTTTTTATGAATGATGAGTGTTCCCCTATTGGATGCATCGAGGGGATTTCACCAGAGGTTTTTATGAGTGTTTGTGTATCGTTACTTTTTTCATAAATACTTGTATTTTCAACCATAGCTTCAAGATCATTTATTTTTGTTTTTACCCCATCTATCTCCTTGATAATATTCTCCAAAGCATCTAATCTTTTTTTCGTGACCTTTGATAAACCTACGAATGGGTTCATCTGCTCTGAAACAATTTCATATAAACTGACGAGATCATCAAGATCTTTAGAAAGACTTTCAACTTTATTGGCTATAATATTGATATCTTCTTGATTTTTTTTGATTTGGAAATCAAAATCTTTTATGTTCTGAAGTATTGTTCTTCGTTGCTCTAGTTCATCTCGTGCGGTATCTGCTGCTGTGCTATAGGTTTTATCATTAGCTGTCTTTGCAACATTAGATGTATTTTCAACCTTGACTGTAGCAGTTTTTTCTGGTTTATCGAATTTTATGAGTTTCCGTTCTGGCTCTGGTCTTTTCTCCTTTCGATTCTCTAGTGTTAGTGGTCTTGTTAATTCAGTGGTATTTTGTACATTATTCGTCGAATCATCGTTAGAATGCATAAGTTGTTCTTTTTCTAATTTTAACTTTATTTGTACCCCTCCGTATTTTCCGAACCTCTAGTTGAATCCCAAGCATATCAACACTAATCGTATATTTATACTTTTATGTCTACGTCGTATAGGTGTTAGTTCCATATCGTTTTTAATGATGTTATATTAGTTACTAATTCTCTTCTGTATTTGGTTAAAAAAGAGACAGGTGATTCATGTTTTTTTAGGGCTTTTAACTCTGTTTGTATCTCTGTTTATTTAATGGAATATTTTTCAAGTGAGATGCTTTTTAATGTTTTTTTCTTAATTATGGAAAAACAAAACGTTTTAAAATAATTAGATGATAGAGAAATGAAGGAAAAACATAAGAGGTTTAAGTTCTTACCATGGTTTAGGAGATGAGTGCAATCCCTAGTAAAGACGATACAAAATGTTCTGATTCACGTCGAGATTTAATACTTATTCTTAGCCTTGATGAGGAGATTATTCAATTTAACGAAGAAAGTGAAAGAGTTTTAGGATATGCGAGAAATGAGGTATTACATAAAAAATTTATTGAAATATTAGTCCCGACAGAGTCAGCAAAACAATGGAAGAGTCTTCTTGACTCAATTCGGCATACCATGTGGAATGAAAATTTTGTTCTTCCTCTTAAAAATAAATACAATCAGATATATACAATAACATGGGCTGGTATTCTTGTAAAAGATGAAACCAGTACAGTAAAAAATATCTGCATTTTCGGAAAACCACTACAAACAAAAGTAGAAACAAAGCAATCATTGGAGGTATTTTCACCTGTGGTGGCTGGTTCTGATGAGGGTGTTGGTCTGCCTGAGTTTGAGAAGGTTTCTGAGGAGGTTTT
>LSSI01000080.1 GCA_001595945.1 Thermoplasmatales archaeon SM1-50 | reverse complement strand
TATCTGTGACGATGTTTGAGAACTTCTCAGGAACGTTTATGAAGTAATATCGTGCCTCTGCGTAGACCCGTATGGTCAGGTTTGCATTTGCGGTCCATCCTTCAAATTCGGCCGAAGTTTCGTATCTCTCTTTGTCAGATGTTGTCTTCCGATCGACATTACTATCCGGACCGCTGTCGATACGATAGAACACCCTGAAATTTTCTTTGCTTATCCGTTCGTCCGCCTTAATGGTTATAGCATCACCACTCATGATGCCATCGAACCGCGATGAGATGATCTCAAGGGTTTCATTTGCATAGGTAAACGAACCGTTTATGGTCCTCTTTCGATTATTGACATCAGAGATAACGAACAGATATTTATAAGTGCCAAGCAAATCATCAGGGTTCTCGTAAGTATACCGGAAAATGTTGTCTTCGTAGGTAAAATCTGGGGCGTAGGTTGTTCCATTCGGGTAGCTGATTGTAAAGTTGATTCCATCCTTGTCGACTCTGACGTTGTCAACGATGTATGCTACTATAAGGATAGTGCCGCCTGGTTCTTGCATCCCTGGGAGCACTGCAATTTCAACACGAGGTGATTCTGCATCATAGAATGGGGGATTAACCAGCACGACTAAGATGAGTAGCCAGGTGAAGAAATATGTGGCAAACGCACTAAACCAGCCTTTCCGCCCATAATCAGTTAGATCTATGTTCAATTTCAGGAAGAGATATTTAATCCAGATAGAGTTTACGACCCCCACGAGGAGGACAAGCTCCCAGCGAAGAAAGTTATAACCGATAAGGACCCAGAATCCAAAACAGATCACGGAGATAAGCACTCCAAAGAGAAATGCGATAAAAAGTGTTTTAATGTTACGGCGTTCTCTTTTCAAAAACGCTTCTTCATCAAACTTTGGTATCTTGAAATCTATTTGCCCTTCAGCGTCAGGTCCTTCCTTTCGTCTCTTTGCCATAGTGGGCCAGCAAGGAATGCATCCTTAAAAGGTTTTTTCCTTTCAGCATAAACGAAACATAAGTTCAGGGTGTTTTGGTCCATAGCAAAGGGTTTTGAACACATGGCGATCAAGTTAATCTGGAATCTGATTTACTACTTCCAGACAATTTCTTTTATAACTGTCACTTTTTATAAGAACCGTATGCCTGGTGGGAGGTTCTCAAGATATTTTTTAAATCCCTCAGGCCATTGTTTTGGATTAAGTCCTTTCTGTGCGAGGAACACCGCTGCCCAGCGCTGCAGACCAATCCCAGAGCAACCACTCCAAAGCTTGCTTTTCTGTGCCTTGATGTTAAACGCGGTGATGTATTTATCCCCAAGGACGCTGAGGTTCTGGAACTCGAGCCATTCGGATTCCTTTCGCGTCCCCCGATATGGCATGTACGCTTCAAAGTCAATAGTCCCAGTATCCTGTGAGCCCTCATCGCCGATCTTACCTGCCTGCTGCAGGTACCAGGGAGTGACCCAAGCCATCTGCCATTCCAGATCGAAGATGTCGTTAAATACGTGCTTGTACCGCTTCAGTAACTCGTCTCGTAATCGTAAAAGTTGCTCACGTGTGCCGATATAGACTGGTTCGATGCGATGGAACTCATCGACCCGTTCGATCCCATGTCGACCACCAGACTCATACCGCGCTGAGATAGCAGTCTTATCGTATATAAGTACAGGTAGTGATTTCTCCGCAATCGTCTTCCCTTTGAACGACCAGTAAATCATCGGACACTGGGCGTAACAAAGACCAGCGGTGGGCACAGAAAGGTTCTTCTTCAGTTCCTCTACTGGGACTTCTTTGGTAATTTTTGTAAGATCGATGAACCGCTCCCAGTCTTTGGCATCCCGTGTTCGTGGCTCAGTGACATAGTAAAATTCGTATGGCATGCCCTCCATATGACCGGTTTTCAGCCAGATGTCAAACGGTTTGATATGCGACTCGATGACCTCTTGGAATCCCAAGGGTGAAAGGACCTCTTGTATCGCGATGGTCTCCATGGTTTTCAGAATTACTGTCGCTTCAGGACGATAAAACCATTTTCCCTTCGTCGGACCCTGCTTAAGCCAGCCAAGACGTTCCATCTCCTCGGTGGGATCTTTGTCCCATACTGTTGGTTTCTCCTCGGATTTCCAGATAAGCTTCCAGAACTCTGCTTTTCCCTCGTAATACTGGCTCTCTACCTTTTCTTTGACACGGTTCATCATCCGGTCGATGTAATTTTTCCGTAAAAACTCCTCAGAGACGTCAGAAAGCAGCATCGTCGCCTGTGTGTCATGTATTATTAAATCGGCAAAGGGGATACTAATCTGCTTAAGTGGCTTAAGGGGTAGATCAAAAAAGATCCGATAGGTTGTAATGGTGATGTCACGGACACCGATACGATGAGTCTTGCCTAGTTCTTTGCTTAGTGCATTTTTAATCTGCAGAAGTGTGTTATGCGGACGAAGCGTCCCTTCTGAGATGATGAACAGGGACAGTGTGGTTTTTTCAATCGAAAAACGCTCAATGAAAGCGAATTTCTCAGCGTCTTTCTTTAAGATAGAGTCATTCATCGCTGCGATAAAGCTTTCAAATTGGCTTGAAAGTTCTGAGATATCATCACTAAGTGCAAATCTCGCCTGCAACTCAAATCGCATCATCAAGCAGGTTATCCTTGCATGCATACTTAATTCTTATGAGCAGGCGCATGATAGAAACAGCGAGTTAAAATAAAAAGGATGGTTTACATACTTAACAGATAGCGAAATATTGGAAATGCAGACAGAAACCGCTGAAGCAATTGATCAAGGAACCATTGTATTGAGGGAGTATAGGAGACTGGCATCCTCACTTCCAATGTAGTCCAGTCGCTTTTCGCACCATAGGTGTCTTTTGCTTTGACACGAACCGTATAGTTTCCCTTTTTCAGCCAAGTTTTCTCCAACGTAACAATCTCACCGGATTTAAAGGGTCCCAACCAACCAGCCGCTCCACCAAACCAGTAATCATCACCCCAGTTCAGATAAAACTCCACCTCATCACCATCAGGGTCAGTAGACCAAAACGTATAGCGGTACGCAGTCCCGTTCTCTCCGATCCACCGTCCAATGAGCCGCGGTGTCTTTGGTGGGTGGTTTTCTGTGTCAATGCAAACCCAGATGCTCTGCTCATTGGTGTTACTTGCATTGTCGGTCACAGTGAGCGTGACACGATAGATCCCTTGATGCGTATAAGTATGTGTGATTGTTTCCCCGGTACCGGTGGTTCCATCACCAAAATCCCATTCATAGGAGACGATGCTTCCTTCATGATCAAAACTTTCGCTTCCGTCGTAATTCATTGCTTGATTCGACTGCCCCTGAGTTGGTCCAATGATGTGTGCGACCGGCATCCAATTGCTATTGTTTTCAGCATGATACTCCACCCAGTCGATATTGACGGTATCAATGTTCAAACTACCATATTCGATGTTGAAAAAACCATCGTAGCCCCATTCCTCGCTTAAACTATTTTTTACGATCCAATATCCACCGTTTCCAATTGAAGGATCATCCTTCCATCCGATGATGATGACCTGATGGTTGGTACCTTGAATCGGACCATGGTAAGGATAATAGTCTGTGGGATCATCATGCGTGTACCCCCATTCCTGCAGATTATCAGGGCCATGGAGATAAATGGTAAAGAGCATGGTTGCAACAACCGGTCCTGATTCCATAATCTGGGTTTTGATTGCATTTCTTCCTTCGACACCTGCCTTTGGAATCCAACGCCCATACGTGGAAATAGGGATGAGGAACTCCTGCCAGTTCGGGCTTGCATTTGCACAGAGGATATCGTCACTCACTTCGTATGGAAAACATTGTTCAGGGATGATCCCGTTGCAGAAGTTGCCTTGGGAAGTGTTTGCTTTAATGTATCGATATGCATTATATGCCAATCCACCATTGCAGCTTCCCGCGGCATGCAAACAGGACAAGACATACTGCTCTGAAAGATCAAGGTTCAGACCCGCGCAGTCTTCCCTTATTTGGATGATGCTTTCTAATGCCCCCATCGCCGCAAAATCCCAACAGCTGCCACAGCTACCTTGGTCTTTTGCTGGTGGTACCCAATTGGTTCCATTGATATCCCTCCAGCTGAAAAATGATGGGAGATTGTTGTTTATTTTTGGCGTAGGTGACTGAATGATTGCATCATGAAGAAAGAATACGTCTTCGAGGGAAATAGCCTGCGTTAGCTCTTTGTTAGACTCACATCCACAGTCATTTTCTTTGATGATTTCATCGTCAGGAACATGATGGGTATGTTCATTTGATATACTAATCGCTGAAAGGGGGAGCGTGGTTAAAAGAAATATACATAAAATACTTATGATCTTTTTCATTTTTCCCTCATAATTTAAAAGAATCATGTATATATAAATATTATCTATAGTAATACTTTCACCAAGAAAAAATCTATCGTGATTTTTTTCATCTAATTATTAAAATTTAAAATAACTTTTTTTGAACAGATTCACTTCTTGACTATCTCATCAGCAATAGAGACACATGCAAAATAATCATCAAGTGTGTGCAGCAGCGAGAAAACAGATTTACTTTCGATAATCGCCTCAAGTGTTTTTCCTTTCAGCGTCGAGGTCACAAACCCTTGATCATCCGCCTGAATCGATCGCTGCACCTTCTTTGCTTCTTGTGCGTCCTTAAATTCCAAGGTCAACCTACAAATCGCTTTCATACTCTTCTTTTCCTCTGCTGTATCAGAATCTCATTAACCTTCTGCAGGAATTCTTTTTCCTTATCATATACTATCGTTGCACCAGCGGCGATCTTATGACCACCGCCATAACCACCAAGTTCCGCGGCAGCAGTCTTCATTGCAGATCCAAGGTCCAATCCCTCTGCGACGAGTTTCTGATTGCCCCGACATGAGACATGCACCTCATCATCAACCTGCTTCCGCGCAAGGGAAAACAATGGTTTCTTTTCATCAAGCACGTAGTTCATCGCAATACCTGCAACCACGCCACCAAGCGAAGAACTATCCGAGTAAAAGTACCGCATCCCCTCGGTTTCATGAATGCCGCCGTGTTCCACATCTTTTAGTCCATTCAGGATTTTTTGTTTGTAATCCTTCTCGACCATCAGGGCGTCTTTCCAGGTGGAACCATCATCAAAACACAGTGAAAGACCAAGGCCGCGACGCCCGTTCTTCCCACAGGCGTCAAGCAGGTCAGCAAACCGCTCCAGCTCCCAGCCTTGCGGCGCGATAAAGCGCTTTCGGATCGTCATATCTAAGATGTTCTGTTGACAGCCTACCTTCATCAAAAGAAAGATAAGATATGACTGTAGCTGCGTCAGTTTCTCTTTAGGGAGCTCCTGAATTTTTGTTGAGTGTTCGACCTGTAGTTTTTCAAGTAATGTCTCAATTGCTGCTTGATTGCCTGAAAGCCCTGGGTAATATGGATCCACTGAATAAAACAATGCATCTGCGGTCGTCTCACCATACAGTTTGATGCTAGTCTCCTCCGTGAGAAAGCCTTTCTGCATCGCCTCCTCAAGGATTTTTTTGTTCAATCCACGGACGCCACCGATAAACTGTTTATCACCAGTCGCACCAGCAAGTGCAAGTGGTGCAAGATCCTCGTTTCCAGGATCTAATGTGGTGGCTAGTAAAAAACTTAAGGTCGCGCCCGAGGCGTCATAATTACCGTCAAACCCAAACAGATTCGCGTTGATCTGTATGACTTCCTTTGATGTTTGCGCGGTGAGATATTGATGATGATCAAGGATGATAGCTTTACATCCAAGCGACTCGATTGTCTCGATCTGACCACTGCCCATGTCAGAAAAAATAATTAATTTGTTTTTCTCGTTTTTCAGACGATCAAAGCCTTTTGTAAAGGGGTTTCGCATTAAAGTCGCATGGAAATTATACCCTACTCGGGAGACTGCTTTACACAGGACTCCTGCCGCGGAGATTCCGTCTGCATCGTAGTGGGACACCACCCGGATCCGACTCGACCGTGGCATTGAGAGCAGCAGTGATGCCGCATTCTTACAAATGTGCAGGATATCTTCTCCCATAGGATGTACTCAATAAAACGAAAAACATGTTCTAGTCTAAAAAGATACTGGCGTGTGCATCATTCGAACATGAGTTTTGCTTGTTCAAGGTTGTATTTCCAGCCTTCTGGAAGCCGGTGTTCCCGATGATAGTATTTCATTAAACGGCGGATCTTTGATTCTGTCAGGGACAGGCTTCGTTTCGTTTTTAAATCCCTCTGATGCTGGTCAATGTGTTTTTTTAGTTTTAATGCAGTTTTAATCAAATTCTGTAAATCCTCAGGTATCTCCTGGGTAGTCTTATTCTGTTCAAGAATTTGCGTGATTGTTTTTCCGGTCGCGATTTTCACATCCGGTACAGCATACTGATCACGTAATATCATCCCAATTTGACTGGTGGTCTTCTCCCCCTTTACAAGCTCCATGATACGTCCTTCGATCTCTCGGGGGTTTAAGGAGCTCCACTCAGGGTGTTTCTCCCGCATGGGATGTGTTGAACTTGATTTACCTTTTGTTCGAGCATGGATCCGTGCCATTCTCTACACTCCGCCAACTGTTCTTAAGGAAAGTCCCTAATAAACTACCCATATATAAACGTAAAGGTCACCCGGAGAAAAAATGTTGGTCTGGAAATACGATGCATCTGGAGATAAAAAAGGATCATTCGTACCCATAAAGTATATATTTTTCCTTCCATTAGCCAGAGATGTAGTGTGCTGGAAATGACGATATATATCTATAACACCCTTACTAAGAAAAAAGAAGAATTTATCCCTGTTGATCCCGGCAAAGTCAAGATGTACGTCTGCGGCATGACCGTCTATAGTGACGCCCATATCGGCCATGCCCGCACCTATGTGGCTTTTGACATCATCCGACGATATTTTGAGTATAAGGGGAACAAAGTTCATTATGTACAGAACATCACTGATGTTGACGACAAAATTATCGCTGCAGCAAAACAGGAAGGCATCGACCCTTTGGAGTACTCAAAGCGATTCACAGACCAATGTCTTGCTGATCTGGATGCACTTGGCATCCGACGGGCGGACCAATATCCGAAAGCATCAGAAACCATCCCTGATATGATTCACATGATCAAACAAATCATACATCGAGGCTATGGATACGTGGCGGATGGGGACGTGTATTTCTCTGTTGAAACATTCAGCGATTATGGAAAACTCTCCGGTCAAAATATCGCTGAAATGAAAAAAGGAGCACGCGTTGAACCTGGGGAGAACAAACGCAGCCCGTTGGATTTCGCTCTCTGGAAGAAAGCAAAACCAGGAGAGCCAGTCTGGCAGTCCCCTTGGGGTCCGGGAAGACCCGGATGGCACATTGAATGCTCCACGATGAGCTGTAGTTTACTTGGACCAACGTTCGATATCCATGGCGGAGGTATGGACCTACAGTTTCCCCATCATGAAAACGAGGTTGCACAATCTGAAGCAGCAAGCGGGAAGCAGTTCGCGCGGTACTGGATGCATATTGGCCTACTGACTATCAATGGGGAGAAGATGTCTAAATCCCTTGGAAATATCATTAATGTAAAAGACCTACTGAAGGCATGGGATGCAGAGGTCTTACGGATGTTTTTTGCTCAGGCTCACTATAGAAGTCCACCGGATTTTAGCGAAAAAGCACTTACCGATATCCAAAAAGGACGCGAGCGTCTCCACCGGGTCAAAGAGCGACTTGAAGAAACAGTAAAGCATGCCCCCTCCCCTAAGTTATCCCTACCATCCTTATCTGAATCAGAAACGCAATATATGGAAACTATAAAACAACTCAAGGAATCATTTGAAGAAGCCATGGATAATGATTTTAACACGCCAAAGGCGTTTGCCTCTCTCTACGAATTTGTCAATAAAACAAACCGTTTCTTTGAACAACACAAGACACCAGACCCAGGACTCTGTAAGCACACCTTGGACGTATTATTAAGGATTGGCTACGTGCTTACATTATTCCAGCCCAAGATAAATACAACCCAAGATGCTGACGTAGAGCTTATCAACAAACTACAAGGACTTCTGCAATCCTTTGGAAAAACCGTTGAAGCACACTCCACAGATAAACTTATAGAGGCGTTACTGCGTACGCGAGAAGAAGCAAGAACACATAAAAACTGGGACATCGGAGACCGTATCAGGAAAAACCTCGAACAACTGGGTTTTGAGATTCAGGACACCACTTCGGGTCCTGTGTGGAGGAAGAAATAACCTATGAAACGTGTGCTTGTCGGATTTGACGGCTCAGAAGGAGCAGAGAATGCGTTAAACAAGGCTATGATGATGATCGATGATGATGGTGAGATGATACTTCTTGCAATCATCCCTTTTCCCTCCGATCGGAATCTTCTGGATCAAAAAACATATGAACTTCTCAAGATGCACGCTCATACCATAATTCAAAATGTCATCCATGATATCGGGTCGCATCGATTGACGATTAACGGCATCGTCAAAGAAGGAGAAGACATTGCAGCAGTAATCATCGATGTGGCAAACGAACTACACTGTGACCTAATTGCCCTAGGCAGTAAAGGATCGAGTAAGTTAGGAAAATATCCGATTGGCAGTGTCGCCAATAAGGTTGTCCAATATGCGGCAAAACCAGTAATGATCGTCCGATAAAAAAGCGTAATTATTTGCCTTTGCTTTGATGCGCCCTGATACTAGGACGCACTTTTTCAGCACCTTTTCCCTTATACATCAATCCTCGTCCCTTCTGTCCTGCACTGGTCTTCCCCCGCAAGACACGTCGTCTACTTGGGAACGCAGAAATCCAGTTGATCTTCGGGTCATTAACAACTGCTGGATGCGCTGGGTCAACCAAAATAACCTCATAGAAATGGTACATGCCGTCTTTTCCCACCCAGTAGGAGTTTAAAACCTCCATGTTTGGGTACCGTGCTGCAGTTCGTTCCTCAATGATCCGTTGTGCACTCTTCGCCGCCGTCAATTTCTTTGTTCCCCGTGCTGAGGATTTTCTCCCACCTTTTATCTGATGGCGGTTCAACCCGCCGTGTCGCACGCGTCCCCGAACAATGATGTAGCCTTGTTTTGCCTTATATCCAAGAGATCGTGCACGGTCCACTCGCAATGGTTTGTCAACCCGCAGAAAATTCTGCTCTCGTCTCCATTGGACTACCCTGTTTTTCTGAGGTGATGGATAGGAGGTAACTGGTTTCTTCCATTTCTCACCTACGTACGCGTAAATACTTTTTACCATAAATAACACCTGTGGTTCTGATTGATTGTAGGGGGTAAGGAAGGGAAATCTTTATTTAAAACTTTTGTCGATGCCGCGTTTCAATAACCCAGTATTGATTCTCTCAGAAAGTAATTTAAAACAAAAGAAAAAAAAGAAAGAGCCTAGGTGGCCTTTCTAGCGTCGTATAAGAAATTCAAAGCCAATATTCTTCAAGAACAACCTAACCTGAGAGATGAGTCTGCCGAAGAAATTCATTTGATGAGTCGTGACATCTAAAGGCATGGTGATCTCAAGTGTCGCCCAGTCACTTTCGACATCGTAGGTGTCCTTTGCTTTTGCCTGAATGATATAGGTTCCCTTCTCCTCCCATTGATGAGTCACTGAGGCGATTACACCTGAAGCATAGGGACCGACCCATTCAGTTACCTGATCATCTCCCCAGTCGATGTAATAATACACCATATCACCATCAAGGTCAGTGGTCGTAAATGTGTACTTGTATGTAATTCCTGGTTTTCCTTCCAAAGGTCCGCTGATAGAGGGCGTGTTTGGTGGTCGGTCAACCAAAATCGTCACGATAAGTGGGTCAGACCATGGGCTCATAACCTGATAGATGTCTTTTGCCTTAACCTGTACATTATAGGTTCCTTCTTGGCTCCATGACTTCTCTGCAGGTACTTGTTGCCCAGGAGGATATGGCCCAAGCCATCCACTGTTTGTGTTATCGCCCCAATCAAAATAATAATACACGTCCTCACCATCAGGTTCAGTGGTAACCGCAATGAAGCTATACACCTCGTTCACCACCCCGTTAGTTGGACCATTAAGGACTGGTTTATCTGGAGGGTTACTCAGAGGGCTAGCTTCCGCCAGCTCCGCAAGAGTCGCAAGAATAAGGCGGACGTTTTTTACCGCGTACGTCGCATTAATATGCTCAATTGTATCCCCTGATGTATGATAGTACGGGGTCATCTCATATTCAAAATAAAACACGGCAGAATATCCGTTTTGCCAGAAATAATAATGGTCGCTACCTGAGGATGTGCCTGCATTATGCAGTGTAAGGTGGATGTAATCCTGATACTCGTTGTTGATATTCACAGTGTAAGTGTAAAGCCACAGTGATGCTGAATTCACATACACATCGAGATTATTTCCATGGGTGGTCGTAACTGCGTAACTGATCATATCAGCATTAAGAACACCGGTGATATTCCATCCCTGTGCAGCCGCCTGTTGAGCATAGATTCTACTTCCATAGAGACCTTCTTCCTCTCCAGAAAATGTCACGAACTTGATGGTATGGTTGAATTGGTATTGACTCATGATATACGCTGCGACTAAGACCGCCACCGTCCCTGAGCCGTCATCATCAGCTCCTGGGCTTGAGGCAACCGTATCATAATGTCCACAGACGATATAGATCTCATTACTAGATGTATCAGTACCATTTATTGTCGCTTCAACATTATTTGATGAAAACCCGCCGTAGGTCCATGGGTGATAGCGGACCCAAAGACCCATGCTTTGGAACTGGTCGTAGATGTATTGGGCCGCTGCGACACAGGAACTTGTTCCGGTATACCGTGGTCCAAACCCAGTGATGTTTTCCAAATACCGTAAATATATTGATGTATCAACCTGAGTAATCATGCTTATGACGACATCATCGATTGTCGCTGCTGTTATTGCAGGTAGCTCACGAATTAATGGCACATCCATGTGTGTATCCTCCGGTAGATAAGGTGCATACCCTGGCGCGGGCGGGTGATGAGACTGTTGCGTGGTATTCATTGACTGAACTACATCTGTTCCTATTGGGAAACCAACGGCAGGTAATGCAGTGGCGATCATCAGCATACAAATCATAAGACATACGATTTTTCTCTTCTTCATATCGATTATCCCCACCATATGATACCAGTATTAGTATTTAAATTTTCATGACAAATAACAATTTTCCATGGTTTTTTATTCGAAACGTCAAAAAAGACAAAGGTATACATTTATATATAGTAATTATAATAGTAGTATCCGGGGATAAATATTATGAATACTCTGAAAAAATACATTACACTTTTAATAAGCATCAGCCTCATCATTAGTGGACTTGGAATCATTGGACTCTCTATAGCAAACCTTAAGGGTGCTACAACCGAAATATCTTCCCTTGATTTTTATCCGGATAGAGATGCGTACAGGTATAGGACTGCTATGCAGTCTTTGAAAACCCCTCCTGAAACCCTGCCCTCTGCAGTAACCGAGCCAGTATCACAAGTTCGCAAAACAGATTATCCTATTGGTACCATCATCTGGCAGTATCAAATTTCTAGCGGTTATGATAATAGTCCAAAAGCAATCGCAGCAATACCGGATATCAATGGTGATGACATCGATGATGTTGTCATCTGCTCAGAAGATAATAATATCCGATGTTTTAGTGGTGGTGCTATAGGCGCTGGCGTCGTCCTTTGGACGCATAATATTTACGCTGGGGATATCTACTCTCAAAAAGGGCTCACAATCACTCAGGATGTCAACAACGATGGGTTCAACGATGTCGTTGTTGGGGCGACAGGCGGCGCTAGGCTAATCCGATGCATTTCAGGCATGAATGCAGCGACGCTATGGACGCATGATACCCATGAGTATGGCGATGGTGGTTGGGTTTATCAAGTTGATTGTCGTTATGATTATAATAATGACGGAATCCTTGATGTGCTTGCGGCAACCGGTGATGATGGTACTGGAACCGGTCCAAAAAGAGCATATTGTTTAGACGGTCTGACTGGTCTGTCGATCTGGGAGTTTCCCTTAGGAGGCCCAGGATTTTCCGTGATAGGTGTTGAAGATTTCACTGGTGATGGAAAA
>LSSI01000079.1 GCA_001595945.1 Thermoplasmatales archaeon SM1-50 | reverse complement strand
AACAAACCGGTGACAGCAGCCGACCTAAAAGCAGTCGGTGCAATGACCGTACTTTTAAAAGATGCAATCAAACCAAATCTTGTACAGACTGTTGAAGGGGTTCCCGCGTTTGTCCACGGTGGCCCCTTCGCAAACATCGCACATGGATCAAACAGCCTAATTGCGGATATGATGGGATTACGTCTCTGTGATTATTTTGTCACTGAGGCAGGATTTGGCTCTGAACTAGGTGCTGAGAAATTCTTTGATATCGTCTGTCGAACCGGAAATTTAATCCCTGATGCAGTGGTGCTTGTAGTAAGCATCAGAGCATTGAAACGACATGGAGAAGGAACCGATCGCAGCGCCCTTGAGAAGGGACTTAAGAACCTTGAAAAACACCTGGAAAACCTCTCATGGTTTCAAGTCCCATTCATCATAGCGATCAACCAGTTCACAAGCGATACTAATGAAGAACTCGATGTCGTTGAGCATTTCTGTTTGAAAAAACAAGTTCCCTGCGCCGTGGTTGATGTCTGGGGTAAGGGTGGGGAAGGCGGCATTGAGCTTGCAGGCAAGCTTATTAGCTTGATCCATAATACCCCTTCCCGCTTCACCTATTTATATGACCTTAATCTTCCCGTAAAAACAAAAATCGACATCATCGCAAAGAAGATGTACGGGGCAGAAAGGGTTGCTTATTCAGTCAATGCAGAATCCGACCTAAAACTCTGTAAGGAGCTTGGATTAGAAAATCTCCCGATCTGCATCGCAAAAACGCCCTACTCTCTTTCCGATGACCCGCTGTTGCTTGGCAGGCCAACAGGTTTTAAGATAACAGTTCGTGATATTAAGTTCTCTGCAGGTGCAGGTTTTCTTGTTCCGATGACCGGAAAAATTACCACCATGCCAGGTCTGCCCTCCCAACCGCAATCGGAGTTTATGGACATTGACAAAAATGGAAATATCAGAGGTTTATCATAAAAATATTTTATTTAATGTTGTACGTACTATAGTACTCTTTTATATAGGAACATACGTTTCAGAGCATAGCAAAAAACAAAGATGGGCGAGGAATTGTGTATGGCTGAAGATAGTATCGAACAGCAGATTGATGATATTCTTGAATCGCTTCGTGAATCACCAGGAAAAGAAGTGAGCAGGGAGGAACTAGAAAAAGAGCTAAAAAAGTTTTTAGAGTATGGTGTTCCCCCAGACCATGCCAAACAAACACTGGTGAAGAAGTTTGGTGGCGGTGTAAAACAATCGTTAGTCTCGGAACGTAGTTTACTTGTTGATTTAAAACCGAACCAACAAAGTGTTCACATAGTGTGTCGTATCGTATCAGTCAACCCACGTGACATAATTGTCAAAGGGGAGAGCAGGAAGATCTTCTACGGCATCCTTGGTGATGAAAGCGGCACGGTTCAATTCACTGCTTGGAAGGATTTTGAACTTGAAAAAGGAGATTTGGTGGAAATCACCAATGCGTATACCAAGGAATGGCAGGGTAGCCTGAAGGTGAACTTCGGTGATCGAACCAAGGTTACCAAGACAGATGTGTCTGAGATACCTGAGATAAGTCTCGAACCACGGCAATACAAGATATACGAGTTACGTGGTGGTCTCGGCGGTGTTGAAGTGACCATACGGATTCTTGAGATACAAGAACGTGAGGTGGAAATCTCAGGTCAGAGAAAGAAGGTATTCTCTGGGATGATCGGGGATGAGACCGGCAAAGCACAGTTTACCGCATGGCATGATTTCAAATTAAAGGAAGGTAATGTCGTACGGATCACCGGCGGTTATGTGAAATCCTGGAAAGGGATCCCTCAGTTGACGTTCGATGAGAAAGCGACAGTAGAGAAACTTGATGCAAACAAGATTGCAAAAAAGGATATCAAAACTCAAAAAATCATGTTATCTGAATTAGAAGAGCGTAACGGAGCGTTGGATATCGAGGTGGAAGGGACCGTCATTGAGATCCGTAAGGGCTCTGGTCTGGTACAACGATGCCCAGAATGCAACCGGGTCTTGCAGCAGGGTGCATGTAGCATGCATGGGGTGGTGGATGGCAAGGCGGACATGCGGATGAAACTGGTCCTTGACGATGGAGCTGGTTCTGTAAGTGCAATCATCGGCAAGGAATTAACTGAAAAACTTCTCGGGAAGACCATGAGTGATGTCTCAGGTGATGACAGCCTTATCGAGGAGATGAATACCCTGCTGTTTGGCCATCGGATCAGTGTGCGAGGCAATGCGCTTGGTGATCAGTTTGGGGTTACGGTGATCGCCCGTGATGCGAAACGTGCTGATTTTGATGTCAGTGTTGAAGCGGAACGGTTGGCCCAGGAGCTGGAGGAATTTCTATGAAACGGGAGCCTGCATGGCGGATTTTTGCTACGGAGTACAACGACGCTTCCCTTGAGATAAAAGGTAGTGGGGAAAAAGTACCATCCTATGTCATCACACCCTTAGGCAGCAAGGTGAACCGGGTGTTTATTGCAGGGGTGCTTACCGATGTTGAAAGTGTCATGGAGGGTGGGGAGTATCTCAGGGCGCATGTCTCTGACCCGACCGGAGTATTTACGATTTATTCCGGACAATACCAGGCGGAGGCCACATCCAAGCTGCAAAGCATTGAGGTTCCTGCGTTTGTAGCCATGGTCGGAAAGGTACGGACGTATGTTCCTGAGGAAGGCACGATGTTCGTGTCGCTTCGCCCGGAGGTTGTACGGGAGGTGGATGCGGAGGCTCGGGATCGATGGATCATCGAAGCGTGTCTGCAGACGAAGCATCGTATGGGTGCAATGGTGGAGGCGATGAAGATGGCCCAACCCAACGCCTATGACCTGCGAAAGCTTGGGTATAGCCGGCAATTATCTGAGGGGGTTGTAGCTGCGCTTAAGAACTATGGTTCTGTTGATATGACACGGTATGTGACGTTAATTCGAGAGTCCCTGCAGTTTCTCATGCCTGGTACTTCTGAGAGGTTTGAGGAGGCTTTATATGAAGAGAAGCTGGAAGACATAGAGCAGCGTAAAGAGACAAACAAGTTGACAAAAAAACCAAAAAAACAAGAAAAAGAACCTTCCGAAAAGTCAAAGGACGAACAAGACCCGGAAGCCCTTGTTCTTTCCAGCATAAAAGAGCTCGAGGGTGACGAGGGTGCCCCCTGGGATAGTATTGTTGAGATTTGTAAAAACAAAGGGTTAGACGAGAATTCTATCGAAGAAGCACTGAATTCGCTCATGGAGAAAGGTTTTGTTTTTGAGCCGATGCTTGGGACGTTAAAGTCAACGTAGTTAGTCTTTAAGCAGATCCTCGCCGCCTTCGAATTGCTGCTGGATTGTTGTATAGAGATCTTCGATTCCAGAGAAGTCTTTTTGGGAGATTGCGATAAGTTTTGTATACCCACCAAGATCTTTTATAAGGGTTAGCAACTGTTCGCTCATCTCCCGATGTAGGGTCGCCTCCTCGCTGCATAAGGCTTCGTAGATCTCCTCCGTGTCAAGTGACCATCGTTGGATGAGTGCTTGTTGTTTTTTGGAGAGCAGATCTGCTTTGCTTAGAATGTTTATTTGTGGTTGGTTGAGCCGAAAGTTAGTCGTGATCGCAAGGAGCAGTTGGGACACGAACCCTGATGCAGATTTTGAAAGGAGCGGGTCTAGCAGGTAGCAGAGCACTGATTTTTCAGGGCTAAGGAATTTCACTGTGTATTTCCCTGCTTCTCGGAATACGAACAACTCCAGCTGCCCAGGGGTGTCAAGTAGGATATAGTCTGCTTTAAAGGAGTTAATGCTTTGCTTGACGTCCTCGGTGTTGAGTGCTATCATATCTGCGCAGGCGATTTGCGCGCCGTTTGGTCCCAGTTTATTTGTCTCCATGACCTCCCGTAGTGAAATCCAGTCTCTGATATCGACATCTGGGTCATAAGGAAGGTTCTCCGCGCCAGGGTCGAGGTTTACGATGATTGCGTCTAGTGCGCGATCTGTGCACCACTGTTGCATTGATGCAGTTAAGGTGGATTTGCCTGATCCCGCTGTTCCGATGAAGTACATAAAGATTTCTTGTTTCATAGTTGTTTCCGTAGCTCCTTTATATGTTTGATGCGTTTCTCGATAAGTTTTTTTGTACCGATGTCATGACGGGTGAAAAGATGGTTACCAGTGATATAGGTCAATGCTTTTTCACATATTTGTTCTGCTTCGTCAAGTGTGTTACTCTTTCCGACGACTGCAAGGGATCGTGATGAACCAGTCAAGATGTAATTATCTTTTTTGTCTACAGATGCGTAAAACAAGGTCGCACCGGTTTTTCGTAGTGCTTGTTCGTTGATGTATATAGGTTCGCCAGTCATGCTTTTTACGCCGTATCCCTCGGGGACTATGTATTTGCAGACGGTGGCTTTCCTTTCAATATGTAAATCTTTTGTTGAGAGCGTTTTCTGAAGCATTGCGGTGCAGAGGTCAAGAAAATTAGTTTGCAGAAGAGGGAGGATGTTCATCGCCTCAGGGTCTCCGAAGCGTGCGTTCACCTCGATGATCTTAACCCCGTCCTTTGTGAGGATAAACTGACCATAGATTGGGCCGATGTAAGGACAGTTTTCTTTTCCGAGGGCAGAAATAATGTTCTGAAGGATGCTGACGCCTTGGTCGTATTCCTGTTTGGTTAGAAACGGTAGTAACCCGTCTGCGCATGAGTAGGAGCCCATGCCACCAGTGTTTGGGCCTTTGTCGTCGGGCAGGAGTCTTTTGTGGTCTTGTACCGCTGGTAGGGGGGTGATATGTGTTCCGTCTGTGAATGCTTGTAGGGTGAATTCCTCGCCGATTGCTTTTTCTTCGATGAGAACTTTAGCGGCTCCCCCGATTTTCTTGGTGATTACTTCTCGAACGTAGAACATAGCTTCGTCGGTGCCGTTGAAGTGATCTCCTGAGACTCGGACACCTTTACCGCCGGTCAGACCGATTGGTTTGATTGCGACATTGGCGTTTAGGTCTTTTATAAATGTTCTTGCTTCACTAGCGTCTGTAAAGGTTTTATGGTGAAGTTGACCGGGGATGTGATGGTTCGTAAGAAGCCGGCGCATCCACTCTTTATCTGTTTCAATGCGTGCCGCTTGTTGTTTTGGAGCGCAAGTCTGTATGCCGTTTTTTGTCAGCTCATCGGCTAACCCTACCTCCAATGGTGCTTCTGGTCCGATGAGTGCGATGTCAATCTGGTTCTTTATTGAATAAGAGACGATTTCGTCTGAGTGTGTCTCTTTTTGTTGTATGTAGTCGGTTGCGAGCTGTTCGATACCAGGGTTTAGGTTGTTCATGACAGAAAACAACGATGCTTGTGCTGATCGAATTACCGCATCACAAATAGCATGCTCTCGTGCGCCTCCTCCAACTACTAATACGTTCATATAATCTCCCCTCTACGAATAATGCATTGTATTATTGTTTTTCTAGTTGTTTGTTTTTCAGTATTTCACTGACTCTTATCAGTGGTATGAACTCAACTTCGAGTTTTTTAAGCTTTTCTTTTGTTCCACTCTCCCGGTCAACGACCGCCAGTGCTTTTTCGACCTCTGCGTTGTTCTCACGGAGAATCTGGATGGTTTTTATCACAGATCCACCGCTTGTTGTGACATCCTCAATGATAAGCACGCTTTTTCCTTTCACGTCAGCGCCCTCGATTTGTTTGCCTGTCCCGTGTTTCCGTTTTTCTTTCCTGATAATCACGTAGGGAATCCCTGTTTCTAATGAGACTGCGACGACAAGGGGCACTGCGCCTAGTTCCATACCTGCGAGCAGGTCGTATCCTTTTGTAAACGCGCCCATTTCTTGTGCGATGAGTTTGAGGGTTTTTGGTTCTGTGCTTGCTTTTTTTATATCAATGTAGTAGTCGCTGATTGCTCCTGATGTAAGGACGAAACGTCCGAATTTGATTGCGCCGCATTCTTTGAGGTGTTTGATAAGTTTGTCTTTCTTCATGTCATGCAGGGGTAATTGTTCTAATGATTTATAATTTTATATTTTAGATGAGGTGAGAGGGTGAGAGAGTAAGTATCAAGGGATAGTGGGGTGTTTGGGAAAAACCAAACGTAAACATACAGTATTTAAAGGTTGTAATAGATAATTGGTTATACGAATTATGACGAAAATCACCCTAGATCGCGAGACATTCAAGGCGCTTGCGTCCGATACGAGACTAGACATTCTTAAGACTCTTGATGGGAAAAATATGGGTCTAAATGAGATTGCCAAGGTGACGAATTTAAATAAGGCGACACTCCATGAGCATCTGACAAAGCTGCATGAGGCGGGGCTTATCAAGCGAAATGAACGTGAGGGTCATAAATGGGTGTATTATACACTGACTTGGAAGGGTGAAAGCCTGCTGCATCCGGAAAACACGAAGATTGTTGTTTTGTTTGCGTTGACGTTTGTTGCATTATGGGTTGGTCTTGTGCAGTTGATCTGGTACATTAAGGGCACGATTTCCGATATCGGGTATGATATATATACCATGGGTGATGAGGTGGTGTTGACTAGTAAGGGGTTGGTCGATTCAAGTGGTATGTTTCTTTCAGGGAACGGATTTGGTGAAGGGTTTATGGTCCCGCCAGGTCTTCCTGATTTTTTCCAGATGTTTCTGATGAAAGCAAAACTTGCGTATTACCAGGGTATCCCGCTTGGGAGAGAGCTTTCGGTTTTTGAAAATAGTTCTGATTCTGGGTTTTTAACAACCACTGAGGGTGGTCGTTTTGTTATTGACCAATCACAGGGATTGATTCAGTTGGTGTATCAGGACCCGGTGTTCCTGTATATGGCGGTTGTCTGTTTCGTGTTATTTTCTATCTTGTTAAGTGTGGCTGTCTGGCGGCTTTGGGAGAATCGTACACCAAAACTTTAGAAGAAGAACCGAAAATAATTTTTTTTATTTTACCGCTTTTGGTTCCATTTTGTTGTTTGTTCCCTCAAGGTCGAAGAAATCGAGTAATGTTTTTTGCATCCACATTCACCCCATGACAAGCGTATGAGATCATGTGTTATATTCTTTTTGTTTTGGTTTAATCGTTGGCATTTTATCAGCAAACATATAAATACATGCAATGACAAATAATATCATGATATAAAATATCATTATAACCTTGAAGAGGTGTCACACAACAATGACAAAAAACTCCCCGGACAAAATAAACCCTTTTATTTCTGAGGTGACCAGGCGATAACTATGACTGCCATCACCTTCGCACTTATAGGGTTCATGGTAGGACTGTTCGTCATGGCTATCATACACTTGTATAAATACGTCTTCAGAATAATGGGTAGATAAAAAAAACGGTAAGAAGAATCACGGTTTATTCGTACGGCGCTGCCTCTTTTAAGAGATCCACCTGTGAAATGATCATCCGTCGACAGCAATATCGCTCCACACCAAGGTCATCAAGGATTTCCTTTGGGGTCTCCTTTGGTTTTTGACCAGAGGCTATTACCTTCTGATACATCTCATATCGTTTCTTGTATTCTTCATATAATGAGGAGATCACCTTCCCGCAGGTGAAACATCGTACCGGTATAATCAATTCAATCACCTATAAGATTTCTGCCTCCTCTTGCGTGCACCACGTCCCAGAGGCTTTTTACTTTCTTTAATCCGTGAATCACTCACCAGCAGATCCCGATCAAATCCAAGAAATGAGAGTCGAAGAGCAGGATCCCCCGTGTATTCCACCAGACCTTTTGCAATCGCTGTTCGTATTGCGTTTGCCTGGCTCATAAACCCACCACCATGCACATCAATATTGATATCCACCGTGCTTACATGATGTTCTGCAAGCTGCAACGGTTCCATGATTTTGTATCGCGCTATTGCTGGCTCATAGAACTCTACAGGGATTTTATTGATGCGAACTCGACCAGCGCCCTTAACTACAGTTGCTTTAGCTACTGAAGTCTTCCGTTTTCCTGTTGTGTTAACGACTTTCTTGCTCATATTACATTTTCGCTCCTAGGAATTCCGCTACTTCCCGCAGCGTCATATAATCAGCAGGGTGTTTCTCAGCCGTAGCGATCTTCTCAAAGGTCTTTCCTTGCAGGTCTTTTGGCACCCCAATATAGCATCTCAGTTTCTTAAATGCTGTTCTTCCATGGGGTTTTTGATATGGGATCATCCCACGGATCGTTCGTTTCATGATACGATCAGGCATCCGGGGGTAGAACGGACCTTTCCTATACGTACCTACCTCACGTTCATGTTGATAATGCTCTTTTATTATGACTTTCTTACCAGTGACGATCGCCTTCTCGCTGTTGATCACAACAATCTCTTCTCCGTTTAGGAGGCGTTTTGCGACAATCGTGCAAAGTCTGCCAAGCACTGCACCTTCTGAATCAATGATGGTCACCATACTTATCCCACGATCCTAATATCCTTTCCTTTCGGATTGTTTTTAACAAGCTCCTCAATTGAAAGTGTTTTTCCACCTGCTTTTTTTATCTTTTCATGTGCTTTTTCTGAAAATGACCACGCTGCGATCGAAATTTTTTTAGTCAGCTTCCCTGTCGAAAGCACTTTCCCAGGGATAAGCGCGGTCTCTTTTTCATGAACATACATGCTGATACGATTTAAATTTATTTCAGGCCAATTCTGCAATGGTTTTTCCAATCGCTCTGCGATATCCTTCCAGATTGGCGCCTTATTCTCATATGCACTTTTTTTCAATCCTTTTATAAGATTTATAAGGGCTGGATTTGTTTTTTTGACGTCTCTCGTCATAAGCTGGTTCCCCAGTATTGATGAATGGTAGGAAAACAAAGTGGTGTTTATAAGATTTATGGGGGCTTAGATATCCTTTAAATGGAACCTCCAGATTGCTAAGGCAAAAAATACAAAAATCCAGGCAAGCAGTACACCAAGCAGAAGACTTGGTGTATACCAGGCTGGGTTTTCTATCAAACCAGCGTCGATGTTTGACTGAACCGGTCCAATCGTCATGGTGATAAGGGAGGAATATACCGAGATGGGATTAAAGAGGTTTGCCATGTGGTACCAGTCAGGGATAACAAGAGTTGTATCCATAAGAGTTGTGCTGAAATCTATGGTCGTTGCCAGTATTCCAACAAGGATGATGGGTAGGATAATATTAAACAGGAACCAGAGGAAAATCGCACCACCAAGTGCTGTTGATCGTTTTGAAAAAACAGTGGAGAAAAACAACGAGAGGCTAAGGAAAACTAATCCAAAGATCATCGTGATGCCGATGAAGACTAGGTATTCAATGAAGTCCACGTTTGGAACATTCAGTCCGATTATCAATCCTGCGACACCAAAGCCAATCAAGATAGTCGTGCACAGCACCGCTCCAAGTCCTAGGAGTTTTCCCACGGTGATTTCAAAGCGTGTTGTGGAAAGTGAAAGTAGTGCGCTCATGGAACCACGCTCGATTTCTCCGATAATTGCCGCATATCCAAGCATGAAGGCCACAATGGAGATGAGGAATGATCCTAGTTGAGTCATTCCTGAGATTGTGATTCCGAGATCCTTCCATCCACTGCTCCCCAGTGAACCGAAATAGGAGATGACCAATGTAAGAAGCGCAAACATCACAGAAACTAGGATGATCCATTTGTTTCTGATGTTGTCCATGATTTCTTTTTTCGCGATACTGATGACCGTGTTTGTCCGCATGCTTACGCCTCCGTATACCGCATAAATACTTCTTCCAGGGTCGGCTCCTTGGTCTGCAGGTTTTGGATGCTTCCTCCTGCGTTGGTGATTGCAAGGATGACTTTTGCTTTCAAAGCCCCGTCACAGATGATTTCAAGAGTGTTTTGTTGAGCAGTCACCCGATCAACTCCTGGTAGGTTTCGTACTGCGTTTTCTATTTTTGTTGACAGTGAGTCGACAGTTACTGTAAGCTGGGGTTTTAAGCTTAGTTTTTTGCGTAGGCCATCCACAGTGTCCTGTGCGACAAGGATTCCTTTGTTGATGATGCCGACACGGTCGCAGATCTCCTGGATTTCGCTTAAAATATGTGATGAAACAAAAATGGTTGTTCCTTTTTTCTTCATCTCACGGATTTTATCACGTATTTGGACGACTCCACGCGGGTCAAGTCCACCGCTTGGCTCATCAAGAATAAGAATAGGAGGGTTTCCGAGGATTGCACGTGCCATTCCAAGTCGTTGGACCATGCCTTTTGAGAACGTCCCGACCCGTTTTTTTCCCGCGTCAGCAAGGCCAAATTCTTTGATAAGACTAGGGCATTCCTCTTTTGAGACATGTTTTATTTCCGCGTAGAACTCAAGATTCTGCAACGCGGTGAGGTTGTCGTAGAAAGCGACTTTCTCTGGCATGTAACCGACATGTTTCTTTGCTTCCTTGCCATGTTTGCGTACATCGATACCACTTAGATGAATGGTTCCTTGGTCTGCATGCAACAAGTCAAGCATCGCTTTGATTGTCGTAGTTTTTCCTGCGCCATTTGGTCCAAGAAAGCCGAAGATCTCCCCTTTTTTTACGTGAAACGAGATGTTGTTGACCGCGGTAAAATCGTTATATGTTTTTGTCAGGTTGCTAACCTCGATGGTCGCGAGGTTGCCTGGCAGTGGTTGTATTATCTTTTCTTTGGGGAACGTAAATACTCCTTTTTGGTTACACTGTGGGCAAGTAAGGTTGAGTTTATCCCCTGGTTTTCCTGCGATGGTGATGATAGTTTTACAGCGGGAACATTTGACGAGTTGCGTTGCCATAGTATGGGTGCTCCTCTGTGTTTTTTCTTCGTAATATCTGGGCTGCTATTTAGGTTTATTGGCGTTGTATATGTAAAAGATTTCTTCTGTTTCTCTCCTGAGCAGAAAATATTTATACTTGTATTTATTATTTATTTATGGTTTTGGAAGGAGGCAAAAGAAATGAATATACAAGCTATTTTGAAAAAGGCAGGTGTTTTGCTGCTGATAAGCCTGATGCTGTTGTCGTCAGGGGCTATCGGGGCGAATACGTCTAGTAAAAAATGTCGTAATATAAATAATGAATCACCTGTTCAAACCGCTGCACTTAATCGCGAACTTATATGGGACAATGTGATAGGTGTCTATGGCTCCCTTGGTGGTATTATTGTTGCAACGGTGCGAACTGAAGGTATTGCGTTTCCAGCTGATGATATCAAATTTACCACAGAAAAAGAAGTGACCAGTGTATACTGGCAGGGCGGGTATTTTCAATGTCAGCTTGGGGAAGGACAAAAGGATTACCATTGGGATTGGCGTGTGCTCTTCTGGAGTGATGACGGCACAGAAAATCGACCTGGTAATGAGATTTATAACCAGACAATACCAGACGCCGCCATTACTCGTGAGTTTTGGTATAATTATACGCATCCTACAAATGGGAACACCTATTGGGTTGCAAACTACTCTGCTGATTTACCCGTACCAATCACCTTAAGTGCGAACACAAAATATTGGATAACCATACAAGGCATTCAGATCCCTAATACCTACCCGCAGGCTTGTTGGTCTAGACACAATATTACGGATGGTGGGATACTCTTGCATCAAGCTGTTATTAAGGCAGCGTACTGGGGGTATCCAAGCTGGACCGATATTTCTGTGCTTGTCCCCGATCAGCTCCCCCATGATTTGAACTTTCAATTATTCGGTGGCGATGCGCCTGATACGACACCTCCTGTGACAACCGCGACACTTGAGGGTGATCTCAGTAGTGACATCTACATCTCAGATGTGACCGTGACCTTAACAGCAACGGATAATAACTCTGGTGTGAACTACACAAAATACAAAGTGGATGATGGCACATGGATGACGTATACTGATCACTTTGTCGTGTCTGGGAACGGTGACCACACTATTGCGTTCTACTCGGTCGATAATGCAGGAAATGTTGAAACAGAGAAATCAGTGACCTTCACGATCCGATACCCAATTGAGATAACTATCAAAGGTGGATTTGGTGTTTCAGCGGAGATTAAGAACAACGGGACGTCGAATCTTTCAAATGTCGATTGGATGATTTCCCTTGATGGGAAGCTTATCTTTGTTGGAAAAACAAAATCTGGAACCATCGCCAGCCTTGCGGCAGGTGAGACAGCTATGATAAAGGACTTTGTCATTGGGTTAGGGAAAACAGGAATCGCTGTTGAAGCAGACGGCGTGAGTGCAAATGCAACAGGAACAGTCCTGCTGTTCTTTGTTCTAGGGGTAACATAGG